>DAOWKX010000156.1 GCA_030639705.1 Candidatus Aminicenantota bacterium | reverse complement strand
GTGTTCATTTATTACAACATAATTATACAACTCATATTGAGACAGCTCATCCCTGGCCACAGATAGTCTCCTGTTAATCTCGGACTGGTCCCGTTTGCCCTGTCGATTGAGCAACCGCTTTTCAAGCTCTTGAATGGAGGGAGGAATAACAAAAATGAAAATTGCCCGGGGAAATATTTTTTTCATACTCCGGGCACCCTGAACATCTAAATCCAGAATCAGCATCTTATTCTGTTCTGATTTTTGTCTGATTTCTTCCCGGCTGGTTCCATAATGATGAGAATGAACCCGGGCCCATTCCAGAAATTGATTTTCTTCCTTCATCCAGAAAAATTCCTGTTCGCTAACAAAGTAATAATCTCTACCGTTTCGTTCACTGTGGCGTCTGGACCGGGTGGTATGAGAGACAGCAAAAAATAATTCAGGATTCTTTTTCAAAAGCATGTGAATCAACGTGGATTTACCGCATCCAGAGGGTCCGGATACAACCATTATATTATTGACTTTATCTGATCCCGAAATCAAATCATTCATCCGGCACCCGCCAGTAAATTAATAACATATTATTCGACATTCTGTATCTGCTGCCGCATTTTTTCAATTTCTCTCCGGATGAGGAGAATCCGGTCATGAATAGTCATTGAATTGATCTTACTGGCAATAGTATATGTTTCTCTCTGCATTTCCTGGCATAAAAAATCAAGTTCCCTTCCCTTGGTAGGTACTTTTTTATTACCGGCCAATTGCCTGATCCTCTTATGGTGAGCCTTGAGTCGATTTATTTCTTCTATGATACAATATTTTTCCGCTGTAATGGCAGCTTCCTGGGCAATCCTTTTTTCATCAATCTCAACTCCCTTTAAAAACCTGAGAATCTTTTCTTTATATTTAATAAAATTCTCTTTCTCCAGTTTTTTGGCTTCCTTTTCAACCGATTTCATATTCTCGCTTATATTTTGAATACTGGTCATCAAGTCAGTGAATATGCATTCTCCCTCCGTGATCCGGTTCTGTAAAAACTGATAAAAAACAGTTTTAATCGTAGCTCTGATTTCCCGGCTTTTCTTGGGTTCGAAGTTATCAAAAATATAATCCAGATGAAATATCATGGGGAACCTGAGCATTGAATCCAGTGACAGATGTACATTCTCTCCGTGCTTTGCTTTTACACTCAATACCTTTTTTAATATTTCATCTAACAGGGATTCATTAAATTGAATATCCCATTTCTTTGGATTTGATTCAAAAAGATTAAAGTTAATTTCTATTTTACCCCTGAAAATTTTATCTCTGAACAGTTCCTTAATCAACTTTTCAAATTGTGGGGAAATCCCGGTACCTTTAAAATTAATATCGAGAAAACGGTGGTTCAAAGATTTAAAGGAAAGAAACATTGAAAAATTATCACCACTGCATCTACCTTGGGCAAAACCGGTCATACTCTTCATTTTTACATTATAATTCCCATTTGGGGAAATTGCAAATTATATAAAGAATAGTACAGGCCTCTCTTTTGTAACAATTCCCGATGGTTCCCGCTTTCTTTGATTTCCCCGTTTTCAATCACTAAAATTTTATCCGCTTCCACTATGGTGGATAACCGGTGGGCAATGATAAAAGTTGTCCTGTTTTTCATTACTTCAACCATGGCCTCCTGAATCAGTTTTTCTGATTCTGAATCCAGAGAAGATGTAGCCTCATCAAAAATAAGAATGGCCGGATTCTTCAAAATCGCCCTGGCAATTGCAATCCGTTGCCGTTGTCCATTGGAAAAAAACACACCTCTCTCCCCGACAATGGTATTATACTGTTCGGGTTGCTTTTTAATAAAATCAGATGCCCTGGCAATCTCAGCTGCTTTTCTTACCTCTTTTAAAGAATATTCTGATTTTCCATAGGTGATGTTATTGATAATGGAATCATTGAATAGAAAAACATCCTGGGTCACCAGGCCAATGGCATCTCTTAATGATTTTATGGTAAAATCCCTGATATCCTTACCGTCGATCAGAATCTGGCCAGAAGAGACTTCATAAAATCGAAGAAAGAGGTTCATCAAGGTTGTTTTTCCAGACCCGCTGGCACCCACCAGGGCTAACATCTCATCCGGTTTAACCTTAAAATTTACTTTTTTTAGCACCGGCATCGATTTATTATATGAAAAGGAGACATTTCTAAATTCAACCCTCCCTTTTACCGACTTTATATCAACGGCATCCGGCCTGTCAATGATTGGATTTCTGTTTCTTATTATCTGCATGACTCTCTCATATCCTGCCTTTCCCTGTTGATAATCATTGTTTGCCTGAGAAAGTCTCTTCATGGGATTGTACATGAGAAACAGGGCTGCCAGGAAAGATGAAAACTGACCGGGAGTCATGTAGCCACTCGCAACTCTGCGCATACCGATAAAAAAGATTAAAGCCGCTACAATCCCGCCGATGATATTCATTATCGGTGCGGACAGTGAATAGATCATGGCGATCTTGGAATTGATTTTAAAATGATTGGCATTGAGCTTGGAAAACTTCCTGATCTCATATTTTTCCATATTATAGGCTTTTACAATTTTATTTCCGGTTACGGTTTCAGTTAAAAAATTCGAAAGCTCACCGATGGCTTCCTGGGATTGAATCCCTCTTTTTTTAACCCTTTTCCCGAATACCACCAGGATGACGGTCGCTGCCGGGATAATGATGAATGAGAATAATGACATATACCAGTCCTGATAAAAAATGACCGCCATTAAGGCCATCAGAGTCAGGGTTTCCCTTACATATACAGCCAGGGTTTCAGAAACAGCAAATCTAATCTTTTCAATATCATTGGATATCCGTGATACCAGATCCCCGGTTTTAGACTTTGATAAGAAATCAGTCGATTGATTGATCAGATTATGATAAAGCTGATCGCGGATGGTTTTAACCACTTTCAGACCAAGGGTTTTCATAGAATAGAGGGATAAAAATGTGAAAATCGATTGCCCTAAAAAACAAACAAACAACAGCTGAGGAAGTACGATCACCATATTCCCCTCTTTCACATTTAAAAATTTAATGATAAAGTCTCTCACATAACGGCTATTTTCTGATAAATATCCTCCACCCTGAATGAATAATTCATCCATGATAGGCCGAATAATCAGAGCAAACAATGCAGTAAAAAGCGCAACCATGGCCATGAAAAAAAGTGCTAATAAAAATTGAGTAAAGTGAGGTTTTATATGAGATAAAAGCTTCTTATCATCTTTCATATCTATTTTCCTATGTATGAATGGGTAAGAGTCATTTTACTCGCCAAAGCCATCAAAAAAATCCTCTTTAAATATGACCTATATCAATCGGTTTTTTTTTCGATGGTCTCCTTTTTTTTACTCTTTTTGAACCGCTTTGATACAAAAAAGATCAAGGGTGAGATGACGTACATGAATGTTAATAAAGGAATTGTATAGGAAGGATACTTAATCGATAGAGCAATGATTGCAGCGAGAATAAATAAAGTGAGCAGGCTGTATTTCGGATTTATTCTCTTCAGGGTTCGGTATTTTATATTGGAGATCATCAGAAATGCCACGATGATAACATAAACCGCAAAAAAAAGCGCCTGTTTTTCATCTGTAAGAGGATCTTCGATTATCAAAACAATCGATATAATAGCAAGGGCTGCCAGAGGGATGGGCAGGCCGATAAAAATATTGCTGGGAAATGCTTTCACTTCCGAATAAACATTAAATCTTGCCAAACGAATCACTCCGGCACTTAAAAAAACAAATCCGATGATTTGCCCGAATTGAAAATTCAATGTCTGAAATCCCCAGTTGTAAATCATCATGGAGGTAACCAGCCCGAAGGTTATGGCATCAACCAGTGAATCCAATTGCATTCCAAAATTTGACTCGGTTTTGGTAATGCGAGCGATCGTACCATCAAATCCATCCATTAATACTCCGAAAATAATTAAATAAGCAGCATTAATATAATTTTTTTTGATGATTTGAACCAGTGCCAAATAGCCCAGAAACAGGTTAAATGTTGTAAAAACAGAAGGTAGAAAGGATATATTGGTTAACTTCGAAATGCTTACTCTACGAATTCGCTTTTCTTTTACTCTGGATTTTTTATCTTTCCTATTAATGTTTTTCCTCCATAAACTCTATCACTTTTTTTAACAAATAATTCCACATTTTTGGGAACAATTAATTCAGCCCGTGATCCAAACATAATAATGCCTATTCTCTTTCCAGTGGGAATCTTTTCTCCTTGATTGACCCACATTTTAATTCGTCTGGCAGCAATCCCGGCAATGAGTTTTAATTGATATTGAAAGTTCTTTGATTTCACAGTCAGGATAATCCTCTCGTTTAATTCAGATGCTTTTTCCCGGTAAGCAGGTAAAAACACACCATGAAAGTATTCCATTTTGTCCATATGCCCCTCATGGGGCATCCGGGTAATGTGGACATTAAATATAGAAAGAAACACCACCAGGCGGCGGGTTTCACCTTCATTAACCACATCCAATACAGTACCATCAACAGGTGATACAATATCATCAGGCCCGGCACAAATTTCTCTATTTGGATTGCGGAAGAAAAAGGCAAAATATACAGAAAAAATGAAAAGGATAATTGCCAACCCAATAAAAAAAAACCGAAATATGTAGAAACCAGAAAAATAATCCCAGGATTAAGGGAATAACCACAAATAATATACCTTCTTTAGCCATGATTTACCCAGTTAGCATTGATGATTCTCTTCCTCTCTCTCCTTTTTTTTCTGCTCTTTAAATTCTCTGCAGAACTTCAGATATGATTGCATATTTTTGTCTTTTCCGATTATCGATAGTGTGGATATAATGCATTCAATAATCGCTTTTCCTAAAACATTCAGAACAATATAATCCAAACCTTTCTCGATGGCTAAAGAAAGAAAATAAGAATTAATCAGATACCTTTTGGGTAAACCTTCTGAGAGTGCATATAAATTGGCAATGGTTTTTACCTGGGGGAAATCAAGCTTAAACAGTTCCAGAGTATTCAGAAATGTTTTCCCATTGGAAAAATCCTCTTCCAGGGACCGTACCGATGGATCGAGAAGAATATCACTTCTTTTTATTCCATGATCCAGTAAATAATCAACAAACCGCTGAGCGATCAACAATGACCTTTCCGGATAAATATTCGAACGTGAGCCATGATCATTGATTAAAGCAATGACCTTAACCTTATCTTCTTGAATGATATCGATTAAAGCTGCCAATTTCTTCTTGTCGAATTCAATATCACCGATCATCACTTTTTTCTTGGCAATTTTGGGAACTTCCTTCAGGGTATCGACGTTATTGCTTCTCACCAGAACTTTTCCACCATTTTCCTCAACGACCGGAATCACTTCCCTTAGAAATGGAATTTCATTATGAAGTAAAGATACAGCATTTAATTGAATATATTCTGCTCCCAGCTCAAGCTGTGAATCAATTTCTCTTTTGATGAACTCAAAATCCATCTTGTTCATTTTATCAAGAACTTTCTTATTACAGGAATTTAATGAATTACCGATGATTGTTATCATTTTAGTCTTTCTAAAGTTTAAAGGTATTAAACATTAAAAAATTCTTTTAAAATTGTAATGACATCAAAACCAGCTCTTTCCTGACCTTCCATGGTGGAGGCTCCCAGATGAGGTGCGGGATATACCTTATCATGATCAATGAGTTCAAAATTGCCCGGAGGCTCAGCTTCATACACATCAATCGCAACCGCTTTAATTTTATCTTTATGAAGGGCATCCAGTAAGGCTTTTTCATCAACCACACCACCACGCGAAACATTGATGAGTACTGCATTTTTTTTCATTGAGTCAAACTCTTTCAACGAAATTAAATTTTTTGTGGATTCATTCAAGGGGAGATGAATAGAGATAAAATCAGAGGTCATCAATAGTTCTTCCAGTGACACCTGTTTGACATTGATATCGGTCTGGATCTTCAGAACATCACAAAATATAACTTTCATTCCCATGGCCAGTTCACGCCTGGCAATCTCTTTCCCAATCCGACCAAATCCAATTATACCCGCTGTTTTATCATATAACTCCATTCCCTTTGAGAAGTTTTTTTTCTCCCATTTATGTTCTTTCATACTCTTATAGGAAGGTCCGACAAAACGGCAAATACCCAGCATCAGAGCGAGTGTGTATTCCGCAACTGTAATTGATGTTGCAAAAGGAGTATTGCGAACTTCAATTCCCTTTGATTGAGCAAAACCAACATCAACATTATCGAGCCCGATTCCTGCCCTGACAACTAACTTCAGATTTTGTCCGGCTTCTAAAATTTCTTTTCTTAATTTCGTGGCACTTCTAACCACCACCGCATCAAATTTTCCAATCTCTTGCTTCAATGCGTCCGGTTCCAGTCCGGTCTTCTCAACAATTTCAATCTCGGGGATCTCTTTTAACAATTCAATGGCTTTCGGACTTAATTTATCGGCCAAGAGTATCTTAATCAATGTTCATCCTCCTTATTTTAATAACCACAAATAAAATCATCCAAATGGTTCTTGAATGTCTTTCGGGAACGGGAATAATTGTTGATCCCTTTTATCACTTGTCCGTTTTTCATTCTTTTGAAAATAGCACCATAAGGGTATCAAATTTCTGACATTCTGTCAAGAATTAAAAAAATCATACCCATCGCAAAGGCTTTAATATTTGGCAATTCTGAAGTATAATAATAAATATTTTGGAATCCAGCTCCAGAGAACGAGGTGATAAAAATGAATAGCCAGGGCATTCAAGAATATCTAAAAAAAATCAGAGAAAATAGTGATTTTATCTCTTCAGATGTCTTAGAACCCATCCACTATGATAATAAAAACAAGAACACCTGGGTGGAAATCGAAAATCCTGAATTCACTTCTCTGTGTCCACGGACCGGACTCCCGGATTACGGAACAATAACAATTAAATATCTCCCCGATAAATATGTGGTCGAACTTAAATCTCTTAAATTATATTTCCTTCAATTCAGAAATACGGGGATTTTTTATGAGAACCTGAATCAACTAATTCTGGACCATCTGACAAAAGTGATACAACCGATAGAAATGATTATTCAATCAGAATTCACTCCCCGCGGCGGAATCACCACCCGGGTGACATCAACATTTAAAAAAAAATGAGAATCATTGGTAATCCAATGAAATATTTCCGGTAACTGGTACAAAAAATATAACCTGCTTTAAAGTCAACACCATTATTTGACAAATTATTAAAAATAAATCATGCTAAAACTTTCATCTTTTGATATAATTCCCTCTTGTTTTATTTTTTAAGAACTTTTAACAGAACTGCAGATGTCAATAAATTACGGAAAACCAATATCCATACGCGGGCTTCAGCTCCAGATTACAGATGCATTATTAATCGGCATTATAATACTTTTCAGCCTGTTAACGATTCTGTATCACTCGAGAATAACCGGCTGGGCTGTCATTTTACTTTTAAACATACTGGTTATCAGTATCTACCTAATCTCGATTCTATGGTCTCAAAAGATGTCTCCCGGTATTGGTTTTTTCTTAGTGAGAACCACTTCGGTACAGCTGATGTTTTTCTATCTCTTTAGTATCGTTCAAAGAATGCAGCTCGTATTTCATTCAGGCTGGAAAGATCAACTGGTGTTAGACCTGGAATATTTCATCTTCGGTTCACAGCCAACGCTCTGGTTACAGCATTTTATCAACCCGGGGCTAACCGAATGGTTTATGTTTTCCTATGTGATGTATATCCCGATTTATCCCATATTAGCAGCTATAATTTATTTCAAATTCGATAAAATTCAATTAGAGAATTACTTTTTTGTTCTCGGATTGACCAATGTCATCTGTTTTTTAGGCTTCATTATTTTTCCAGTAGCCAGCCCTATGTATATGATAGCTGATCTTTTTGAGATACCGCTCAAGGGTTACCTGTTTACCGCAATCGGGGAATTTATCCGCTCTCACCTTCACACCATCGGTGGCAGTATACCCAGTCCTCATGCTGCCATAGCCACCATCATGTTGTTGATGGCTTTTCGCTATCACAGAGGCTTTTTTATCACCCTAACTCCCATCATCTTTTCACTTTATATTTCCACGTTTTATTGCAGATATCACTACCCTACCGATACCGTTATTGGTATCCTTACTGCTATCCTGGTATTCCGGGCTTCACCTTGTCTAACAAAATTCTGGAATAATTTAGCCAGTCGTTTTAAGGTGGTTAAAACGAAATGAAACTATTATATCTCTACCTCCCGGTCGCATTTACCCTTCTGATTACAGTTTTCAACCACAGAAACCTCAAAAAAAAATTTTACCTGATATTCCTGTTAGTGTCTATGACACCATTACTATCCGGTAACCACCTGTATCCAATTAACAAAACCAGCCTATTTCCTGATAAAAATGAGTTACAACAAAATTTTCATCTGAATGTATTCCAACAATCAACTCATTTCAACTCCCATATCCCAGAATCAATTTCCCTGAAGCATAGAATTAATCTCAGGCGTGACTCCCTTTATTATTCATCAAAAGATGATAAGGTTAAAACCCGATCCAAATCCACCTTGAAAAAAGGAAAAACAAAAAGATTCACACGTGCGCTTCTTTTTAACTCTGGGCTTGTATTAATTGGTTCAATTAATTACTGGATAGAGTACAGTCAATGGATTGAGGATTGGCAGTATGAACTAACCTGGGAAGACCAAAAAATCCGATTTTTTTCAATGGAAGCACATCGATTCGATTCAAATCCTTTTTTTACCAACTGGACTCATATTCTTTCCGGTGGAATTTATTATAACTTTGCCAGATACTATCACCTGAATATCCTGGAATCACTTCTATTTATGTTCGGCACATCTTCATGGTGGGAATATTTTACTGAATGGCGTGAAGTGATATCAATTAACGATACTATCTTCTCTGGGATCGGCGGGGGACTATCAGTGGGAGAACCGCTATACCAGATCGGGAGTTATTTCACTCAAAAAAGAGGTACATTAAATAAAATTCTTGGATTTATTTTTAACCCTGTTGTAGCCATAAATGATTTGCTGGATAGAGAAAAAAATAAAATTAGAATAAAACGGACGGAATTTTGCAAACCTCATTTTGATCTATATTTTGGTCAAAAACAGGTGTCTTCAAAAGGATATGAAAACAGTTCTTCTCAACTGTTCAATATTGGAATGGAAACACGTTTTTATACCATCCCCGGATACAGGGAACCTGGTACCATAAATAAATTTATTAAAGACACTCTTTTAAGTGAATTATTTGTTGATTTAACCTTTGGAGCCAATACTTTAGAAGAGCACAGCTTATTTACTAAAGCAGTTATATTCGGGCATTTCATCCAGAAAATAAAACAAGACTCATACAAAAATTTAAAAGGATACAGCTTTTTTGCAGGAGTGGGTTCTGCCTTTGATTTTTTTAAAAAAAGGGCCATTGCTTACTATGACCAATTTCAATATCACTTTGACTTTACCGGAGGAGAAGAAGCTCCTCAGCCCACTGAATTTACCGACAACCTGGCCATAATAAATTTAATCGGTCCGGTTTTTGAACTCTCTCTTTATTCCGGTCCCTTTACTTTCCGAACCTCGATAAGTGCTTATATTGATTTTGCTCTATTGAATTCAATGGCTCTAAATGAATATTCAATTGATAATGATCTTTACGAACCACAACTAAAAACTACACTTTCACACTATGGGTATTACTATGCATTTGGATTTACATTTTCATCTGATATGGATTTGAATTATAAAAATATCCAGTTAAAAGGAAAAATAAAATACCAATACTATGATTCCATTGAAGGTATGGACAGGTTTCAAGAAAATTTGGAAGATGATTGCAATGTCAGGGATACCCGGTTGATGTTTAAAATCAGTCTTGGTTATGCATTAGTAAAGAGTCCGGTAACAATCCAGCTTGCCTATGAATATATTGACCGGGAAGGGAGACTCAAGGACATCACCCACTCCTTCATCGAAGACCGCATCTACACCCGGCTACAAATCTCTTTTTAATGGGGGTCTGTTTCGGTTTTGAGTTTTTTGTATTTGAAAAAATCACCGCTTTCTTTTACAATCCGGCGGTACCAGTCTTCCGGGTAACCGGGGTGTTTCACCTTGTTCAACTCATCCTTCACATTCCCGTCCAGGTATTTGAATATCAAAAACTCTCCCAACTTTTTCCAGGTTTTTACGGTTAATTTTGCCATTTTATTGGAATAATCCGTTAGATATTCCCTGGCCAGCTGCGGGGACTTTTTATGCAATTCCAGGGCAGCCTTCTCGATCTCCGGCTGATTGGCCGCAAAATTCCCCTCCAGTTCCCGCTGGACTTTTTTAATATCCTGAATCATATCACAGTATCTCGAATAGGCATAATTGGAAACAAAATTAAACACCCAGAATGCCGACTCCCAGCTGAAATGGTTGAAATCCGCCGTACCCACGGCATAGGCTTTTGGTATCTCAAGGATACTGCAGTACATGGGTATATATACGGTGCTGGAGGTATCATCCACTGAAAACCAGATAATGCCGCCAACCGCATCCGGTAACCAGGATCGGGACTGGGTCACAAATGAAAAACCGGTCTGCTGGGTAGAGGTTGCCCGCTCATTTAAGTACTCCACCTCACCCACCTTCCAGGTAAGCGGTCGCCAACGATAGGGCAATTTATAGGGTCCGGCACCCACACCCCTGGTCATATCCAGCTCACTTCCTTCGAAATGGTCCCTCATCAATTCCTGGACATCCCTGATCGATAGCTTTTTATCCGGCTTGATCCACAGCGGCAGGGGTTCGGCATTGTCGACTCCCATGATATAATCAGCTGATAGATTTAATGACGGGGCAGCCCGCCTGAACATGCTCCACACCCTGGCCTCACAAAACCTCAATGCGCCATAATCCAGGGGTGCATAGGTATCGGCAAAACTGAATTCTTCATCCCTGCCTTTAAAATACCCCTTTTCCCTGGCAAAGGTAATCACATCCCTGGCATATAAACAGTTTTTCTTGTCATTTAAGGGAAACCGGCAAATTCTGGCCTGGTTGGCATGGGCGCAGATATATCCATCGGGAATTCGCCTGGCCACCCACACAGCTCCTTTATTATCAGGCCCCTTGCCGATGATCTCCATGATCCATACTTCATTTTTATCAGAAACGGAAAAAGATTCACCAGAACTGCAATAGCCATACTTTTCAACCAGGTCGCCAATAATCAGTATACCCTCCCGGGCGGTTCTGGCCCGCTGCAACATGATATACATCAGGCTTCCGTAGTCCATAATAGCCTTGG
>DAOWKX010000248.1 GCA_030639705.1 Candidatus Aminicenantota bacterium | reverse complement strand
CATTATGAAGCAATGACCTGCCCTGAAAAGAGCACCCAATTCTTTTTTATCCATAACACAATTTACAACCCCCATTTCCGGTATACTGCCGGACAGATTAAACTCCTCATCAAGAGTGTCACGGGAAGTATTCGATTTTATCACCAGGCATACATCATCATGCTGATTAAAAGTTTTAGTATAGGCTCTTAATAAAATGTCAAGCCCCTTTCTGATCCTGGCAGAATAATTGAAAAGGCTGAGAAATACAAATTTTTTCCTGGTTTTGAATTGAAAAACAGTATCATCGCTGCCAAAACCAGAATCAATTGGGCTGGGTATAATAAAAATCCTGTCTTTTTTTACACCTGATCTTTCAAATACTTTATAATTAAAGGCATTGGGAACCCATATCTCGCTCAGCTGATTAAACCGGTATACCCAGTTCTGCGGAATACGGGTGACTTCCAGCATAGAACGCACAATGCCATATGAATGCGTTCTTAAACGATAATTACCGTGTCTGTAGGTATGATAAACAACCGGAATCCCCGGCTCTATTCTGTCTTGAAATTTAAATTCATTTCTGCCGGGCTTTATGTTTTTCCCGATTATTTTCACCTCAATACCCAGATCAGCCAGGCCTTTTACCATCACCCTGGCTTCATCTGAATAACCGGAAATGGCATGGATATTTTCACAATACCACTGTATTTTCATTTCATCTGAATCTGATATTTTTTTACAATTTTCTATTTTTTGTCTTCTTAACTTCTCATTTTCATGACTTCTTTTTTAGAAGCTCACCGTATCTGAAGCAATCCACTGTATGATCATTCACCATGCCCACTGCCTGCATGAACGCATAACAGATGGTCGGACCCACAAAACTGAATCCTCTTTTTTTCAGATCCCTGCTCATCCGGTGAGATTGTGGAGAAGTTGCCGGTATCTCATCCAGTTTTTTCCACTTGTTGATAATGGGTTTTCCTCCCACAAACTGCCACAGGTATTGATCAAAAGAAGGAAATTCATTTAGAACCCGTAAGAATGTCTTAGCATTCTGTACGGCAGATTCTATTTTTTTTCTGTTCCGGATGATTCCCCTGTCTTTCATCAGATATTCAATTTTATCAACAGTGTATCTTGAGATCTTCAGGGGATCGAAGTGATCAAAGGCCAGTCGATAGTTTTCCCGCCTTCTCAGGATGGTGAGCCAGCTCAATCCGGCCTGAGCTCCGTCCAATACCAGGCTTTCAAATAAGAGGTGATCGTCATGAACCTCTACTCCCCATTCCATATCATGATACCGGGTATAAACCGGATCATCCGTTACCCATTGACATCTTATTTTTTCCATTTGAATTCCTCAAATTTATGGTTTTCTCCAGATTTTCCTGGCAATCTCCAAATCAACCGGACTGGTAATCTTCAGGTTGCGGTCACTCCCTTCAATAACAAATACATCAGCGAGATTAAACCTGATAATCAGTGAACAATCATCCACCGCATTGTTTATCCGGTTCTCTCTCGCCAGCTTATGGGCCGTCTTAAGAAGTTCAAACCGGAATGCCTGAGGCGTCTGAACCATTCTGAGAACCTGCCGCTCGGGAATACCGGTCACCCGGCTATCGCTATTCACTTCAACAACGGTATCGGTCATGAGTATGGCCGGGATAACGGCCGGATGAGTATTCAATTCTGTTATTAGATTATCAATCATTTCTGAGGATACCAGAGGCCTGACTGCATCATGTATCAAAACGTTTTCATATTCCTTTTCCACCGACATTACTCCGATATAAGATGATTCCTGCCTGGTTCTTCCACCGGCCATTATTCTCTCGATTTTTTTGAATCTGTTTTTATTCAGGATTTCAAGGGCTTTGCCCTCATATTCCGGATGGACAACCACAATAATTCCTTCGATGGATGGATGAATATCAAATCGGTGGATTGAATGCTCCAGCAGGGTTTTTCCGAAAATCCGAAAAAATTGTTTGGGATATTTTTCCCCAAAACGGCAGCCGGTCCCGCCGGCCAGTATAATGGTCAGGTTTTTTTTTATACCCACTGTCGATCCCTTTTAATTGTACTATTATTTTATTAAAAAAGTTCTAAAAACTCAAATCCTTATATTCCTTTCGGTTGACAATACTCTGGCGTGGTGATACAATACAAAATCCTGGAGGAAAAAATGAGAAAAGGCATCCATCCCGAATATATGGAATGTGCGGTTACCTGTGCCTGTGGCAAAACATTTAAAACCCGGGCCACTGTTCCTGAAATTGAGATAGAAATTTGTTCAGCCTGTCATCCCTTCTATACCGGCAAGCAGAAATATGTGGACACCGAAGGGAGGATAGAAAAGTTCAAAAAAAAATACGGTTACGAGGAAAAGTAAAGCATGTTTCTTTTTTTCTAACCTCTGCTGAATAATAATCACAATCATGTCATCAGTGCACCACACCAATACAAAAAAGTTATGGGATTATCTGGAAAGTCTCCACCAAAAATATGAAACCATATCCGATAAATTATCCAAGCAGGACATCATCAATAAGCAAAAAGAATTTATAAAACTCTCAAAAAAATTATCCACCCTGCAAGCCTTTGAATACAAATACCTTGAAATGCAAAATCTGTTGACCCAGAAACAGGAAGCAGAAACATTACTGGAAACCTCGGATGAATCGGATATTAAAGAACTCGCAGATGATGAAATACGGGTTCTAACCCAGAAGATTCAACAGCTTGAGCAGAAAATCATCCAGCTGGTGGTAATCGATCAGGCAGAGGAAAACAGAAATGTTTTTTTGGAAATCAGAGCCGGTGCAGGAGGAAATGAGGCCTCCCTCTTTGCCTCGGATATGCTCAGAATGTATTCCAGAATCTCAGAGCGAAAAGCATGGAAGTCAGAGGTGATTTCCACAACCTATTCTGCGATCGGGGGAATAAAAGAAATCATTCTATATGTAAAAGGATCCGGAGTAAACAGCAATCTCCAATTTGAGAGCGGTGTTCACCGCGTCCAGCGGGTTCCGGTAACAGAATCCAGCGGCAGGATACATACCTCAACCATCACGGTAGCAGTGATGCCTGAGGTGGAAGATGTAGACATTGAAATCAATACCACGGACCTGAGAATTGACACCTTTTCCGCCTCAGGCCCTGGCGGACAGCATGTCAACAAAACCCAATCAGCTATCCGGATCACCCATAAACCCACCGGGATCGTGGTCACCTGTCAGGATGAAAAATCCCAGCATAAAAACAAAGATAAAGCCATAAGGGTTTTAAAAGCCAGACTGTATGAGTTTGAAAAGAAAAAACAGGAAAACAAAATTGCCACTACCAGAAAATCTCAGGTGGGAACAGGCGAAAGATCTGAAAAAATCAGAACCTATAATTTTCCTCAAAATCGAGTGACAGATCACCGAATAACCATAAGAAATTTTAACCTTGAAACCATCCTGGATGGCAATACAGATGAATTATTCAAAGAATTAAAAGCCTATCATACAAAAAAAAGGATTGAAACCCGGCTCACTCAAATCATTGCCTAGTGCTTTATTCTGAATTATATACCCAGGCATTTGGGACCATAAAAGCAACAACTCCCGATTATCCCCAAAAAGCCCTTGAAATTCAAATCTTAATAGAAAGATCCTTTAACCTGTCCAGAACCCAATTCTGGATGAAAAAACAAAGTAAAATCACTGATAAAAATGGTTTGATAAAATTTTATCGTTATCTCAAAAGACTCAATACCGGAGAGCCTCTGGCCTACATATTAAGAGAAAGACATTTCTTCAGTGAAACATTTTATATTAATCGGAATGTATTGATTCCCAGACCCGATACTGAACTTCTGGTGGAAAAGGCACTGGAATCGATGCCTCACCCGGCTAAAATCCTGGAGATTGGAGCCGGTTGTGGAAATATTGCTATCAGCATTGCCACACGAACCCATTCCAGAGTTGTTGCCACTGAAAAGAGCAAAAAGGCATTTTATGTTCTTAAAAAGAATATCCACCTGCATCACCTGGAAGCTAAAGTTTTGGCCTTAAATACCGATCTGTTCCCTGAAAATAAAAATGGTTTTAATCTAATCATTTCAAATCCACCTTATATATCCGAAAAAGAATGGAATACCCTGCCCATCAATATAAAGAATTTTGAGCCCAGACTGGCACTGGTTGCCGGACCTGCAGGTATTGAAATCATTGAGAAAATCATTTTGAAATCCCCTTCATATTTGAAACCCAGCGGATTACTTTTGCTGGAAATCGGGTACAATCAAAAAAAAATGGTTAACGATATACTAAGGAGTCATGGCTTCCGGCACATCCATTTTTATAAAGATATCAACCGGATTGACCGGGTCGCCTCGGCACGCAGGTGAGAGTACTCTTTATCAATCCCTATATTTATGATTTCACAGCCTTTGATTTATGGTTGCGTCCCCTGGGACTTCTTTACCTGGCTTCTGTTGTGAAAAAATATTCAGACTGTGAAATACACTGGATCGATGTGCTTGATCGTTTCCAGAATCTGAATACCCGTGATCTGAAACCAGAGAATCAGGAAATTAGTTTAGCCATGATACAGAACCGCGACGGTCGTGGAAAATTTCACAGGGAAATTGTTGATAAACCTGAATTTTACCAGCAGGTGCCCCGTCATTATTCCAGATACGGCATCCCGGTAAGTGTATTTAAAGATAAATTAGACCAATTACCTGAAATTGATCTGGTATTTATGACCTCCCTGATGACCTACTGGATCGATGGAATCCGTTTTACCATCGATTGTATCAAATACCGTTTTCCCCACTCAACCATAATTCTGGGTGGTGTATTGCCCACCTTAATGCCCGGACAGATTAAACAAATAATTCCGGTTGATGATATCATCATCGGACCCGGGGAACAGCAGATTCTGGGTTATTTACAAACCAAACAGGTTAAAATCCATAAACACCCTGACTTTTCTAATGTTAATGCCATCCCCTTCCCCGCTTTTGAGCATTTATCCAGCCAGAAGATCCTGCCCTTGTTAACCTCCAGAGGCTGCCCCTATCATTGTAGCTACTGTGCCACCGGGCTCCTTAATCATACCTTTCTGGAACGGAGTCCGGAAAATATTGTTCGGGAGATATCCGAATTCTCTGATCTGTACAATCCCGAACACTTTATCATTTTTGATGATGCCCTGCTGATCAATCAAAAAAAACTATTTTTTAAAGCCTTTTCCACTATCCGGTCGGTTACCAGTGCCAGTTTTCACACTCCCAATGGACTCCATGCCAGAGAAATCAAAGAATACACGGCTCAGCTTCTCTTTGATAGCGGATTTAAAACCCTGCGACTCAGTTTTGAATCCACCAAACCTGAAATTTTAGCCAAGAGCTCCCATAAAATAACTGTCCGTGAAATGATTCAAGCAGTCAAGCATCTGGAAATGGCCGGATACCAAAGAAAAGAAATTGAAGTATATCTGTTATTCGGAATCCAGAACCAGACCAGAAAAGATATGGAAGACACCCTTTCATTTATCGGAAATCTGGGCATCATTCCCCGTTTATCTTTTTTTTCCCCGGTACCCGGTACCCCTGATTTCCTTAAACTTCAGAAAGATGGAGTCCTTTCCAAAGATATTAATATCTATGAAACCAACAAAACCTATTTTGTCTATCAGAAGTCAGGATTTTCTCACCATGATATCCGATACCTAAAGGAACTCACCAACCAGATTGTTCAACTGAATAGAGGAATATTATAATATTTTTTCGGGTAAATATATGTTTGTCCCTGTTTTGTCATCTTTTAATTAAGAACTTAATTTCTTTATAAAGGGGATGAGTATCTGTGACCAGGTTTCATACCCTTTTTTTGAAAGATGCACCCCATCCACGGTATAATCAGAGAAAAGCCTATGGTTTTTCGACATGGTCCGGTTAAGATCTATAAATGGTATGGCATTTTTACCGGAGAATTCCTTTAAATTCTGATTCAGTCTCCCAACCTGGACATTGATCTCATCTGAGTCAGGCAGAGCGCCGGAAACATAGAGTGTGGACTGGATTACAGTTCTAATGCCACTGTCATTTAATAATTTTATTATCTCAACATAATTCTCGAAAATCTCATTCAATGAAAATCCTAGGAAAATATCATTTATTCCACCCATTATGAAACAGTATTCCGGTTTCATGTCAATAATCGCATTCAGGCGTTTTAGCATATCTCCGGTGGTATTTCCGTTTATTCCCCGGTTGAGGACATCGTTTCTGTTCAGCAGAATTCTCCAGTCGGTTCGAAAAGTAACGGAATTCCCTAACATAACAATCCGGCCATGGCCGGGATGCTTGTTTGAATTCAGCCCCTGTTGTGATTCCATAGGAACCCGTTTAAAGTAGGTCACACTAATCAGGGCAATGAATATGGACAGAAAGACTAAAAATAGAATCAGGTATTTTTTCATTCTTCAACACATCTTACTCTTCTTTATTATGCACTAAAATCGATTCCATTTCAGTCACAGAGATATTATTTTGCAAACACTCGATACATTGATAATATTTAGGTAAATCATCCCGATACCGGGGCCTGAATTTATGAAAGGTATCCCTCCTGCAATGGGAACAATTTACCCTGTAGCCACTTTTTTTCCATTGGGGATCATCGATGATTTTTCTTTTGTTAACACACCATTTCCAAACCAGAGAACAAGCCAGGCAATCGGTTAAGGCACGATGAGGTTTCCCCAGCTCCTCAATCTTCCTATTGGTTGAAACATTAAAAGATTTTGCCAGAGGAAACCTTTTACTGGAAAAATGACCCTCCAGTTCCTGGAAAATAAATATAAATTCCTTCATGCAGCAGGTCACCTCAGTATCTTCCCAGATGTCTCCCGGTAAAAATCCAGTATCAAAATCAGCATTGTATATGATCACTCTCTGAATGGACTGAAAAATGAATTGAATCCGAGGAAGTAACTCTTCCAGGGTTGGTGAGAGGTTAACCATTTCATCATTGATTCCATGTATATTGATAACCTGGGCCGGTATTATACGCTGTGGATTCACCAGGGTATTCAATAAAATATTCTCCGATTCATCAATAATGGCCAGTTCAACAATCCTGTCCCTTGGAGGAAATAATCCCGTGGTTTCCGTATCAAGAAAAATGGTATTTTTTTTGATCGGTCTCTCCTATTTAACACCAAAATCGAATTTTACCACAATTCATTGAAATATTTGAATCAATTTCGAATTTTCCGAAACAAACCGGGAATCACACTCTGAAACGGATTGATATTTAATTGGCCACCAACTCCAGACGTATATTCTTCTTTTTCAACAACCCGGAGGTTACAATTAGTTCGGGTAAACAATGAATCTCAATTTTACCTTTAAAATTCCCTCTTATTTTATGCCGGGATTCAAGATATATTTGTTTAATATTCAATGTATTTTTAAACCTGGAGTAAATATCCCTCATGTCAGAACCCAGCGTTTTAAGGGCTTTTGATCTGATTTCCAGTGTGTAGACATTATAGCCGGGCGGTAACAAAAACCATTCTCTGTATTTTAATTCTCTCTTAAAAAATTCTTCTTCCTGATTGATCAGTTTCAGCGAATAATGAAAATGAAAGATTGAAAAAACATCAATGAATCCTCCTGTTTTTATCAACTCTTTTAATTCGGATATTGTAGAAAATATCATTTCACCGGTATTGTATTCATTCATATTAAAAATCGATTCCGGTCTGAGATAAACAATGACATCAAAAATATTTTTAAAAAACGGATTGATCAATACCGGAGTTGAAATAATAATCCGGTTTTCCTTTATCCGTTCAATGATTTCATTCACCTCATTCAGATCATCTGCGGTCACGGTTAAAATATCTCGCTCTGACAATTTTCTTTTGATCATTTCCTTGATGCTGGCTATACTAATATCCTGAATGCAAACCAGGTTATTTCCACAGATGGTACATCTTTGTAACTGGACGGATTTTAATTCACACCGGGTGCAACGGATTTCAACATCCCCCCTGACATTGAGTAGACCGGAACAGGATGGACATCGCTGAATTTTTTTACATTTTTGACAGAAAAGATACTGGCTGGATTTTTTTTTATTCACAATTAATAAAATTCTTTTCTTCTGTGAATAATAGCTTTTCAACAACTCGATCAATGATTCAGGCACTCCCTTCTCTCTGCTGGGTAATCGCCTGACCTCCAGATTAATATTCTTATCATTTCTAATATCGTCTATATGTAAATGTTTCCGGTTCATGTATCCCTTTGAAGTAAAGGTTGAAAAACCTTCAATAAAAGGAAGGTCATGGGTCTCAGCTCTCAGCGCAGCGATGTGATTTATGTTGAAAGTAGTAAAAGAGCGCTTCTGATATAAAAATGATCCTGCTCTCTCAGAAATCACACATCCCAGATTTTTTACGGGTAACATAACGGCTAATAATCCTCCGATGACTACACCCTCCTTGCCCTGACCATACTTCAACCAGATTTCCTGTCTTTGCCTTGCTTTGATCATGGAATAATATAAATCAGATTGATCTATCAAATCCTTATAAAACCCGGCAGTCAATCCGTCCGGAACAATGAGCAGGACACAGTGATTCTCAGTTAGACAGGTATTGATGATATTCTGGTAGGCTTTCAGCCTGTCATAGGCCAGTATAAACCGGTTGGGCTGTGAACCAGGAGTATGAATACCATTGTTTTTCTCACCGAGCCTTAACGCTTCAACATTTTTAAAAAAAAATCGGAGTGGTTGATCTTTTGACAACTGTGCTAACTCTTTCAGAGTAAATCCGCTTAATTTTTTAATCTCCCCATTATGATTAAAAAATAGCTTATAAAGGGATTTATTCCCGGGAGCCAGGGAATAATCGAGAATGGTTCCCAGTGAAACAAAATATGATTCTGATACAGCTCGGGCAAACCTCAGATATCGATCTGTAATATAGTTCCCCTTAACCGTACCGATAACCTTTTTTACTTTACCGGAGAAGAGTGAATGTGTCGCACTCACCCACCCGGTGGTTATGCGATTCCCCACCGGAACAACCACCCTCATCCCCGGTTCTAAGTCTGATTCGTTTCCGGTGTACTCATAGGTAAAATGTTCAAAAATATTTAATGAAAGAGATACCTGGAGAAGCACTATCTAATAATCTCCAGAACTTTCTGCATGTCTTCCCATACTTTCCACTTGGCACCTGATATTTCCTGCTTTGATCTCTGATGGAGGATATATGAGGGATGAAAAGTAGGAATGACCGGAATGTTTTGGTAATCAAATCGCTGTCCCCTTACTTTGGAAATGGGATGGCTCTGCCCCATTAAATTATCAAAAGCAACTTTTCCCAGACAAACTAAAACCTTTGGCTTTAAAACCTCAATTTGACTTTTCAAATAGGGTATACATGCCTCCACCTCGTCTTTCAAGGGAGTGCGATTATTCGGAGGCCGACATTTAATTATGTTTCCAATAAAGACGCTTTCTCTGGTATAACCCATTTTTAGAATTATCTTATCCAGTAGCTGACCTGCCTTTCCGATAAACGGGCGGCCGAATCGATCTTCTGTTTCACCCGGCCCTTCACCAATAAAAAAAACATCAGGCCTCAGGGACCCTTCACCGGGGACATAATTGGATTTGGTTTTGTGGAGATCACATTTTGTGCATTGTTTAATTTCATTATGGATCTGATTTAAGAGCAAACCGGGATCATCCTGTTTCAGCTCAAGAAATTCAGCACCCATCTCTTTATAAAATTTTAAAATTTCTATAAATGTTTCTACTGTGTTCATATTTATTTGGATTTTCTTCAAAATTGCCTCTCATATATCTTTTTATCCCTGGCAATATCAAATATTTTATCCCATACATTTACAGCGATATCAGATTTGTTCATCCGCGGTAGCTTTTTTATCTCTCCGGGAGTGAGGAAATAGACCTCATTGGTATCCACATTGAAACCTGGATTGGATTTAGATATTTCATTTAAAACCAGCAGGTCCATATTCTTTTCCGCTAATTTTCGTTTCCCATTTTCAAAAATATTCTCAGTCTCAGCAGCAAATCCGACCAAAATCTGATTGTCCTTCTTTTTTATTCCTATCTCCAGAAGAATATCAGGATTCTTTTCCAGTTCAAGTGTCATTTTTTCACTATTTTTCTTTATTTTATGGGGAAAATAGGTCGGCGTTTTATAATCACTGACAGCAGCAACCATGATAACTACACTGACATTTTCAATGTTTTCAAATACCCTAGCACGCATCTCCATGGCCGTTTCAACTTTAATACATCTCACCTCGGATGGCAGATAACAGGTTGGCCCGGTAATAAATATGATCTCGCTAATATTCCTTTTTTTTGCTTCGTTTGCGATATGAAATCCTGTTTTTCCCGAAGATCGGTTGGAAATATAACGGACCGGATCAATGGGCTCAACAGTGGGTCCGGACGTAATCAATACCCGATCAAACATTCAATATCCCCAGGCAAAAATTATAAATTTTTTCAACCTCAGCCAGGCGCCCCTTCCCCTCTTTGGTACATGCCAGGGATCCGTCTTCCGGTTCAATCACTTCGACCCCCCTGGACCGTAAAATGGACAGGTTATCCTTCACTGCCGGATTCTCATACATACGGGTGTTCATTGCCGGTGCGATCACCACTTTTTTATCGAATGCCAGGAAAACAGTCGAGAGCAGGTCATCGGCAATACCATTGGCTATTTTTCCGATCACATTGGCTGTGGCCGGAGCTATTAAAAACAGATCATGATTATTACAAATATTGATGTGAAGTAAAGGATCCTGATGATCTGAAAATTGACGATCATATACCTGTCCCGGTATGAAGGTTTCAAAGGTAAGAGGGGAAATAAACTTTTTTGCATTTTCGGTCATGATTACACTGACACCATGACTGTTTTTCTGGAAAAATCTTAAAATATCAGCTGCTTTATAGCTACTGATCGAACCGCTTATCCCCAGGAGTATCTTCATTTTTGACTCCCTATGAT
>DAOWKX010000199.1 GCA_030639705.1 Candidatus Aminicenantota bacterium | reverse complement strand
TAAAAATTGATTTAGCGACTGAAGTCTGAATAATTACTCGATTGTTCACGGCAGACATTTAAGTGAACAAACCATTCGAATGACAAAGGATTATCATGAAATTAAAAAAAACCTGAGTCTTAGGGAATACTATATACCTGTTTGCCATGAATGTGTAAAACGGGTGGGGGACGGTAGGTTGAAACGTTGCAACTGAAAACTGGGGGAGGGATTTTAATTTTTGTATATGTGCCTATATTGGTTTGTCATGATAAAATAATCAATTGCTTTAAATTATCATGATATTATAAAAAACAAGGGGACATTCTCATTATAATTACAGGGGCATCATACCTAATTATTCGATTATAATATGCTTGGATAAGCCATATTTGAAAAATTAAGTATGGTGTCCCCCGAATTGTTAAACCACAATCCATTGACATTTAACATCCATATCATTAATATTTCTATGTGATTAAAAAAAGAAATTTCCTATGAAATCACCTTATGTTGTTGTAACAATTCAAATTTAATGGCATTATAATAACCAAAGAAATATGTAACTGGAGGAATAAATGCTCAGAGGACGAAGTCTTTTCGTAATGATTTTTCTATTTGTTTTTGTAAGGGTGCATTCAGATTCTAGTAATCAGATTTTCAATATAAAGGTTTCCGGGACAGTTGTAAACCCCATTTATGATTCAATCAGAATAGCAGATAATGATATTACCTTGGATTCAAAAGGGAGTTTTAACCAAGTTATACATGTTGGATATGAAGGATACCATAAGCTGATTCATGCCAATGAAGCCGATATCTTCTTGTCAAAAGGGATGAAGCTTATTATTAATTTAGATGCAAAGAATTTCCATCAATCCCTAAAATTTAAGGGTAAAGGGGCAGAAAAAAATAATTTCCTAAATGGGGAGGCGGGCAAATTCAGGAAAATCAATTACGGACAACTGCTTACCCTTGACACAGAAGCGTTTTTGATCGAAGGGACCCAAATTGAGGATGATTTTCACAGAAGGTTGGATTTTTTTATAAAAAAACATCCTGGTTGTGATAGTGAATTTATAAAATTCCAGAGAGCAGCGATTACATATAGGTTTGCAGATTTCTTTTTATTTCATTCCAAAGTCAAAGAATTGATTGCCCAGCTGGATCAGTTAGAATGCGCACACCATCTAAAAAAGTATCTGGGTAAATTGAATTTTAATGATGAGACTCTGCTTAAATCAAAAGTTTATGTGGAATTTCTAGATACATATATCAAGGTTAGAATTGAAGGGGATTTCAGAAAGGATATTGGATTAAAAAACGCCGACCATTTCTTACTGAAAGGTAAATTAAGATTTATCAAAAGATTCTTTACAAACCAGAATGTTAAGAATTACTTGTTGTACAGTACAATGGGGTATTTCATTGATAATTATGGTATTACCGGTATGGATGACGTCATAGACGCTTTTTTTAATAATTGTGAGAATCAAGGTTATAAAGACAAAATAAAGAGGCTTGTTGAGTCCACCAGAAAAAAGAACAAAGGTGTTACGACTAAAATTTTTAAAAAGGGGAGTGATTACGCTCTTCATGCGTATATTTTTAAACCACAAAAAATAAAAAAAGCAGACAAGCGCCCTTGTATTGTTTTCTTTCATGGTGGAGGCTGGGTTTTGGGTGATGCAAGCTGGGCCTTCGAATACTGCAGACATTTTCAAAAAAAGGGAATGGTGGCCATTTCTGCTCAATACCGACTGACGGGGAGACATAATATCTCTGCTCTTGACTGCATGGCTGATGCGAAATCTGCAATACGTTGGATAAGAGACAATTCTGCTGAACTTGGGATACATCCTGATAAGATTGTTGCTGCAGGCTGGTCAGCTGGAGGGCACATCGCTGCTTCAGCAGCAATGATACCGAAGTTTGATGAAGAAGGAGAGGATTTAAGCGTGAGTTCTAAACCGAATGCTCTCTGGCTTCTCTTTCCTGGACTTAACGTGGCTAAGGATAACTGGTTTATTGAGCAGTTAAAAGGAAAAGCTGATCCGGAAGCTTGCTCACCTTCTTACTACATTAAGAAAGATTTACCTCCTTGTATTATTTTTCAAGGTACAAAGGATAAAGAGGTTCCATATTGGACGATTGAAAAGTTTTATAAAGAAATGAAGGAAAAGGGAAACATGTGTGTGCTTCATGCCTTCAAAGACAGGCCACACCTCTTTTTTAGAAACAAAGAAGATAACAAAAGGATTATTGAATTATCCGATGAGTTTTTTGAGTCTCTTGGCTATTATACAAAATAACGCTTTGAAAGAAAAAAGTGGACGGTGGCTGAAATCTTGAAAACTTTTTAAAACTTGACAAATTTCAGAAGTTTTGAAAGAGGCTTAATGGTGCTTGAGTGCGCCAAGTAAGCTGGTGCAATCCAGAGGGTTAAAGTCCCTCACGGGCAAAGCCTAGCCAGCAGACCGTTATCTAAGTGGCATTTAAGGAGGTAAAGGCTAAGGCAAAGGAATGAAGTTAAGAAAATAAGAAGTTCTGAAGTTGGGAAAAAAAATTTTACTTTACTTATCCTTAACCTCAACCTAAGCCTGAGGAGGCAGAAAACAGAAGCAATTAGAAAAAAGGGGGACGGTGGGTTGGAACGTTGCAACAAACTTAAAGTTGCCGGTGCTTGATAGTTTCTCAGGCTATAATGAAAGAAATCCGCACACTAATTCTCTATTTCTTTGAGGATTTTTTGGAATGCTTCAGCAGGATTGGCATTTTGGGTGATCGGTCTTCCGATAACCAGATAATCGCTACCTTTTTCAATAGCCATCTGTGGGGTAAATACTCTTTTTTGATCGCCTCTGGCTGACCATAGAGGTCGAATCCCCGGAGTTACCAAAATGATATCCTTCCCAAATCTATCTTTTATAGGTTCAATTTCCAAGGGGGAACACACAAAGGCATTTAATCCGTTTTTTAGTCCCAGTTCACATAATTGAAGAACTGCTATATCTGTGGGTAGATTAATGCCGGTTTCAATTAGATCGTTGTTTGTTAATGAGGTTAATATAGTGACGCCTAATATAGTTAAACCAGGTTCAGAGCTTGCAGCTTCTAACGCCTTTTTGATCATATCAGCTCCGCCGCTTAGATGGATGGTGAGAAAGTGAGGGGAATATTTTAGAGAAGATTTCACGGCTCCGTAAACCGTGTTGGGGATATCTTTAAATTTCAAATCCAGAAATACTTTTTTATCCTTTTCCCGGAGATAGCCAATTAATTCATTACCGAATTTCAAAAATGCCTGAAGGCCCACTTTGAATAAAGTGGCATCATGCAGATGATCCACCAGTAATCGGGCCTTCTGAAAATCATCCACATCCAAGGCTATGATGATTCTATTGTTCATGTTTTCAATGTTCCCCTTAATTCTCTCAAGTTCATCAGGTTTTGCTCTTTCATGATTTGTTCGATTTCCTTAATGATTCGTATGGAGGCGGACGGTTCGATGAGGTTGATGGTACCGGTCTGGACAGCGGTTGCGCCGGCCAGTATGAATTCCAGGACATCCTGCCCGGTGGTGATTCCTCCCATGCCGATTACAGGAACATGGACACATCTCGCGACCTCCCAGACCAGTCTCAGCGCCAGTGGTTTGATGGCCGGGCCTGAGAGTCCGGCAACGATCTTGGAAAATAATGGTTTGCGGGATTCTAAATCTATTGCCATGCCCAGAAAGGTGTTGGTCAATGAAATGCAATCTGCACCAGCCTCTTCTGCTGAGATGGCAATGGCAGAGATATCAGTTACATTTGGCGACAACTTAACTATTAGCGGAGTGGAAACACTCTGCTTTATCTGTTTGACCAGTCTGTAAGTATGTTTATCATCCTGGGCCGGGCAACGTCCGCCTGATTTAACATTGGGACAGGAGATATTAAGTTCCAGAATGGCCACTTCTTCCATCCTGTCGAAGTATTCTGCCACATCCAGGTATTCTTGATCTGTTTCACCGCAAACATTAATGATGATCGGGGTGGATGTTGACTGATATACTCTTTTGATGATCTTTTTTAATTCCTTCATTCCCGGGCCCGGAAGTCCGATTGAGTTTAACAAACCTGCCGGTGTTTCTTGTATCCGGGGAGGAGGATTGCCCATTCTTTTATTTTTATATATCCCCTTAAAAACAAAGGCTCCCAGCAGATCAAGATTGAAAAATGGTAAAAATTCCTCCCCGTAACCAAAGGTTCCGGATGCAGGGATAACAGGATTTTTTAAGCCAATAAAGCCCAGATCAACAGATAAATCTACCACTGTATCTCTTCCATTTTAAATACCGGTCCATCGGTACAGACCTGTTTATATTCTTTGTTTCTGGTTTCTACCACGCAGCTTTGACAGATCCCGAAACCGCACCCCATAATTGCTTCGAGTGATGCGTAATCGTCTGTTTTTAAATCCTTGATGATCCAGAAGATTCTGTTCAACATCTCATCTGGCCCGCAGGAAATAGTAATGGTTATCCCATGCTGATTAATAATTTTTTTAATGTCAGCAGTGACAACTCCCTTTATTCCGATACTCCCGTCATCTGAATATAAATACAATCCTGCCAGAGAAATTGTTTCCAAACTGTGTAGAAAATTCAAATCATTTTTTGATTTGGCGCCATAGATTAAGCTAACCTTATTGTTTTTCAAATATTCTTTTATCGCAAAATAAACCGAAGCGATCCCCGTACCTCCGGCAATGGCGAGAATTGTTTCATTTTCCAATACTGGAAATGAATTGCCCAAAGGGCCCAGGATACTGATTTTATCATCGGGATTGAGTGTGGAAAGGAGTCGTGTACCTCTTCCTACCACCTTATAATAGATCCAGATATAAGGAGGATTTAAGTCAAATATGCCAAAAGGCCTTTTTAATAGTGGTTCCAGAGTTGAAGAAGCGCTGACCATAATAAAATTTCCCGGTTTTCCCTGTTTGGAAACATGGTCCGCCCTCATCTTTATCAAATAGTATTCATTTTGGATATGATGGTTTTCAACAATGGTACCGGTTTCTTCTTTCATTTCCGGATGTATTATGCCATTTATTCCAGTTTCTGTAAAGATTAAACAACGGTCGGGGGAATAAAGTCAGATACTCGTATTAGCGATCGCCAATGATTATTCCAGATAAAATCCGGCTGAAAAAAATCCCACCCAGTGTTTTAAGGAAAAAGGAGCGGTAATTCCCAAGCCAGCCTTTTTCAGGGGGATGACTCCTGAACTATAGGTATCTGAATATTTAAAGGGGTTTCCTTTTAAAGTTGTTTTGATGTCCAGTCTTTTTACAATTTTCACCAGGGTTAGCAAACCAAAGGGAATAGAATATTTCCCACACCAGAGGGTATTGCTGTTTTCCCGGTATGTTTTCCCCCACAAAAGGCCGGAGAGTTTTTTTATCTTATCTCTGGAGATGCTTCCTTGGAGACAGGAGTGTAGAATTTTCTTGTCCAGCGCGGTGGCCTGTTGATGTGCATGGGCACCAGTACCAAAAACCGTGTTGTTGAAATCTTCCCCGTAGTGGTTTGCATCAGCAGATATTAGTATAAATATGTCTTTTCCCAGTTTAAGACGGTTTCTTTTAATATAGGATACGATGAATTCCGAAATCTCATTGGATATTTTTTCCATCTGTTTGAAGGGCATTCCGGTTACCATAATGGGTGTGATTTGAACTTCAGGATTATAATATTGCAAGAAAGGAATTGTGGATTCGATGGAATGTTCCAGTTGATGGGCTTGATTACTGATTTGTATATAGTCTTGATTCATTTTTTCTTTTAAGAAATCTCTCAACGGCGAAATATGGACCTTTTTAAAGGGTCCTTTCCAGAATTGGTAATTTTCAAATATTAATTTGTTATGGGGATCTCCGATTTTTTTTCTTACTGTGCTATGGGTTACTCCAAAGATCAAGACTTCTCGGGCCTGGATATTTTTAAACAAAGGATAATATACCCTTCCCGCATACAGATAATCATCATGGGGTGAGATCCCCGCTATCAGGTCCGGGAAACAGTTATTTTCTTTTTCTTCGGATTCCAAATAATCAATCAAATTACTGATTTGCTCTTTTTTCCAGCAATATCCCACATCATCTCGAATGGGCCGGATGTCCTGGCTCAGCAGGGCTGTAAACATCACTGCCACTAATATGGTCAGATGCCTTTTCATTTCAGATCTTTATGTTTTTTTTTGGATTCATGAAATTGAATTCAGGTATCCTTACGGTCTTTTAAGTTAATATGGCACCAACCGGAGTTTCGTCAGGAATAATCGGGATGTAAGGTCTCTGCTCAGCATCTGAGGCTGCCAGTATCATGCCCTGAGATATGATCCCCCTGATTTTGACCGGTTTTAAGTTTTTAACAATGATAATTTTTTTGTTTAGCAGATCTTCAGGGCTATAATACGGGGAAACGCCTGCGACCATTGTTCTTTCATCACTGCCTGTATTAACTGTCAATCGAATCAGTTTATCGGTATCGGGTACACTTTCAGCGTGAATGACCTGGGCAACAACCATTTCAACTTTTTTAAATTCTTCGAATTCAATCAACCCGGTTGTTTCTTCTTTCTGGTCCATGGGTTTTTCCTCCTTTTTATTGTCATCGGCAAAAAAATCTTCGATAGCTACCCTGGGAAACAATGGGTCGATACCTTTAAGTATAATATCTTCACCCGGATCTTTCCAGCCGATTCCTGCTTTAAAAAAGTTACAGGACTGATTTACTTTTTCTGCTGACTCGGGAATAATCGGAGATAGAAGAGTATTGATGCTTAATATCGCTCGGATAAGGGTTTTCAAAATACCGGAAAGGCCATTGGTTTTACTCTCTGTCTTGGCCAGGGCCCAGGGTTCGGATTCAACAATATATCGGTTTAATTCTTTGATATATTCGAATATTTTTTCAATTCCTTTATTGAATTGATAAGCATCAAAAAGTGATAAAACATTTTTTTCGAGTTTTAAATATTTTTCTTTTATGATTTGTTCGTTTTTACTGTATTCTGCTGCGACATTGAGGTTATTATCAAAATATTTTTTTACCATTCCATAGGTTCTGGATATGAGGTTTCCCCAATCATTGGTGAGATCGGTAATAATCCGGTTTATAAATCCCTGATGGGAGAAATTTCCGTCAGCACCAATTGAGGCTTCTCTCATCATAAAATAACGGATGGCATCGGAACTGAAATATTTTAAAATAATGGATGGATCCAGCACATTTCCGGTTGATTTTGACATCTTTTTTTCATCCTTTAACCACCATCCATGGATCAATTCCTGCCTGGGAGGCTTAATCTCAGCAGCCATGAGAAAAGCTGGCCAGTATACAGCATGAAATTTTAATATATCTTTGGCCATGATATGAAGGTCTGCGGGCCAGTATTTCTTGAAATCATCTCCGTTTTGGTGAAAATTAATGGCGGTAATATAGTTGTTTAATGCATCAAACCATACATAAATGGTTTGATCTTCATCGCCTGGAACTTCAACCCCCCATTTGACCGTTGAGCGGGAGATACTCAAATCCTTTAATCCCATTCTTACAAATGAAACGACTTCATTCATTCTGAATTTTGGAATCACAAAATCCGGATTTTCTCGATAGAACTTTAATAGTTTCTCCTGATAAGCAGACAGGCGGAAAAAATAGCATTTTTCTGTTAATTGCTGGGTTTTTTTCTCACAATCCGGACAAATTTTGTTTCCATCTTCGGTATCGGTTGCGGTTTCTGAGACAAAACTTTCACAGGAAATGCAATAGTGGCCTTTATAGGTGCCAGGATAAATATCCCCCTTTTGGTGAATTTTTTTGAAAATTTTTTGAACTCCCTGAATATGATAAGCATCAGTGGTTCGGATAAATTTATCATAATCAATGTTAAGGATCTTCCAGAGCTCTTTAAATCGAATCACAACGGAATCTGCTAATTGTTTCGGGGTAATATTTTGCTGAAGAGCGCTCTTTTCGATTTTTTGACCGTGTTCATCTGTACCGGTTAAGAAAAATACCTCAAATCCTCTCAGGGTTTTGTAGCGTTTGATTACATCTGCCATTATGGTCGTATAGGCATGGCCAATATGAGGAATGTCATTCACATAATAAATAGGGGTTGTTAAATAGAATTTTTTCATTTTTTACTTTTTTTTAGCGGGAGTTTTTAATCAGGTTCATTCTGATCGGATTTGATAGGCTGGATATCGATATTTTGTTGTTTAAAATCTTTGTTTCTATTTTCTCTTTGATATTGAAGGGGTCGGGTATCCACTTTTTTATCCATTTGTGAAGATTTTTCTTGGTCTGGAATTTTAATTTCTTTTGTTTCAGTGGTTTTGGGAACTGATTTCAACATGGAATTTAATCGGCTGCTTATTTCTTGAAGTTGCTGGCCAATTTTGTTTAATTCCTCGATGTTTTCTTTTTCAACCTCAATGTTGGCTCTTTCGATGGCAGTTTTACACTCTTCTTTGATTTCCGGTTCCAGATCCAGGTTATTTAAGCATTGATCAATGGCATAAATATGATTGAAGATACTGGCTTTTTTGGTGATGAGCTGCTTTCTTTCCAGATCTGCTTTTTTGTATTTATCCGCTTGTTTTTTTACTGCCTTTATCTCATCCTGGGATAACAATCCCGATTGCGATATGACGACTTCTTTTTTCTGTTTTGTGGAGAGATCGATAGCTGTAACGGTTAAAATTCCGTTTATGTTGATATTGAAGTCGACCTCGATTCTTGGGACTCCTTTGGGCGCTGGATTGATGCCTCTTAATGAGAATTTTCCCAGCAACTTATTTTCTTCGGCGATTTCCCGTTCGCCCTGGAATACATTGATTTCAACTTCGCTCTGGTTATCTTCAACCGTTGAAAATACCAGACTGCGATCAGTCGGGATTGTGGTATTGGCATCAACAATTCTCGTGAAAGCACCCCCTAATGTCTTAACTCCCAGAGCCAGGGGGATGACATCCAGAAGCAGCATATCTTTGGTTTCCCCTTTGGTAATGGCTCCCTGAATGGCAGCACCCAGGGCCACGATCTCGTCCGGATTGATTTTTTTATTGGACTCTTTTTTGAAAAATTCTTTGACCTTTGATTGAACCAGAGGAATACGTGTGGACCCTCCTACCAGAAGTATTTCCTCTATTTCCTTAATCTCGGTATTGGCGTTTTCCAGTAAAAACTTCATTATTTCAATGGTTTCGTCCACTTTTTTCATAATCAGATTTGCGAATTCATTTCGGCTGATGTATCTTACCAGATGGATGGGACCATCTTCTGAGTCCGCCATAAAAGGCAGATTGATTTCACAGGCATCCAGGCTTGACAGCTCTTTTTTGGCAATTTCAGACGCATCTCTGATTCTCTGGACCGCCAGTTTATTATTGGAAAGGTCGACATTGTATTCCTCTTTGAATTCATCGATCAATACTTGGGTTAATAATATATCAAAATCATTTCCACCCAGATTACTGTTGCCGGCTGTTGCCACCACCTTGATGATTTCTTTATCCACTTCCAGGAATGATATATCGATGGTTCCGCCTCCGAAATCATAGACCACCACCTTTGATTTTCTTTTCAAATCCAGTGAAAAAGCCAGAGAGGCGGCAGTTGGCTCGTTGATAATTCGGGTGACATGCAATCCGGCAATCTCACCGGCATCCTTGGTGGCCTGTCTCTGAGAGTCATTGAAATAGGCAGGTACGGTAATAACAGCGTTTTCAATTCTTGAGCCAAGGTATTGTTCGGCCGATTCTTTGAGTTTTTCCAGAATCATGGCAGAGATTTCCTCAGGGGAAAATAATTTGTTTTTGATTTTTATCTTGATGGTGTCATCCTTGCCTTTAATCAGCTCATAGCTGAATTGATCCAGATAGGTTTCGATTTCTGAGAATCGCTTTCCCATCAATCTTTTAACCGAGTAGATGGTATTTTCCGGATTGGTGATCAGCTGACTTTTGGCCGGATTCCCCACCAGTCTTTCTTCTTTTTGGTTGAATGCGACAACCGAGGGTAAAATCCGGTCTCCTTCCGGGGTGATGATAATCGCCGGGGTTTTCGATTCATATACCGCCACCACTGAATTGGTTGTACCCAAATCAATACCAATTATTTTTCCCATGATCACCTTTCCTTCTTCGTTTTTTAAAATTAATAGCGGATCAGGTATCTTCTCTGCCCATAATCCATTGAATAAAAAATAATGAACATTGGTCTATTATAAACAAATTGAAATAGAAAAGTCAAATTTATCATAGCTTTGGCTCTGATTCGAGGGATTCCATTTTTTCCCCAAATAAATCGTCAGCCAATTTTTTATATATGATTTCAGATGGATCTGCCTCCTGTTTTAACATCTTCTTTATTTCCCTGAATTTTATCAACATTTGCTCTCTTAATTTCCTGTTTTTCAGAAGGTTCATGGCCTCTTCAACAATTTTATCCGATTTGAAATTTTTTTGAATGAGTTCAGGAACAATTTTTTCTTTTGCTAAAATATTAACAATAGAATAGAGCTTAATTTTTACCAAATGAATGCCCAGCAAGTAGGACAGTGAATGCACACGGTAACACACAACAAATGGCACTCCGATCATCGCAATTTCCAGATTGGCTGTTCCACAGGTGGTGATGACCAGATCGGAACAGTTGATGAGATCATGTCCCTGGTTCTGGTCGATTATCTGGATTTTTTCACCGGACTTTTTTATCAATTCGCTTATTATTTCTATGTCTATGGTATAGGCCTTTAGTAAGAATATCCTTGGATTTAATTTTTTCTTCATCAGGTCGATGGCTTTTACCATTTCGGGAAGCATGAACTTTACCTCGGATGGTCTGCTTCCGGGCAGCAGGCTGATTATCACTTCATCATCCTTTAGGTTATAGTGTTTTTTGAATTGTTGTTTTGTTTTTTTAATCTCAATCATCGGTAATAACGGATGACCGGTATAGGTAAAGGGGATTTTTTCCCTTTCATAGATCTCCCTTTCAAAGGGAAAAATGATAAATAAGTGATGGACAAATTTTTTAATGGTTTTCACCCTTGAGTATCTCCAGGCCCAGACTGTGGGGCTGATGTAATAGTAAACATCAATGCCGGCCTTTTTCAATTTTTTTGCCAGCCGGAGATTGAAATCCGGAAAATCAATGAGCAGGGCAGCGGATGCTTTTTTTTCCCGAGCTTTCCTGATCAGAAAATTCATGTATCGTTTGAATTTAATGATACTGGATATGACTTCGATGATTCCGATAACAGCAAATTCCCGGTTGTGAAGCAGAATTTCAACGCCTCTCTCAGTGAATTTGTCCCCTCCCACGCCAAAAAAATGAACATCTTTTTCATTTTTTTTAAACTGATCGATTATGTGAGCGCCATAATTTTCTGCAGAATTTTCTGCAGCCAGGACGAGGATATTTTTCATTAAAAATTGATGAATTCTAATTTGGGCATTTCTTCCTCAACTTTTTCACCCAGATAAATTGCCCATTCATGATATTGCTTTTTTTTACGGTACTCTCTATAACTTTCTGCCCTTGATGTTGAACAGACTCCGATGATTCGTGCTCTGCCCCGAAGTTTTCCAAGGTATTCTTCCGGAACAATAATTAATTTCTTGGTTCCGGCTTTCAGGGATCGCATGACGATATTCCAGGTTCCACTTTCACTCATTGGATCAGGATATTTTTTTCGAATGCATTTTTTTTTTAACAGAATGTCCAAATTTTCAGGATACCGATTGTGGTTCTTTTTAACATATCGTTCAATGGCAATCACATACTGTCTGGCTCGAAAAATCAATTCTTCCTCAAGGTCCCGCCGGATTTCAGTTTCCCAGTGTGCCCTGGCAGCCAATACCAAAATTGAAAAAATGGTTATGGCTAAAATGGCTGCCAATAATGAATATCCCTTATTATTTGATTTTATGATCATTATTTTATAAATCTTACCAGTCTGAATATTTGGTCCCATTCAGAGCATGACCCTGTGCCAGGCTGGTCACATCAATGATTCCTTCCACTAATTCCGGGTCAAAATCCTCATCGTCGGCTGGTTCCAGATTGATCAATCTCCATGTCTTCTGGTTGGTTATCGGATCAACTGGTACGACTCGAAGGTAACGGGAGGCCACCAGATTATTCAGCTCAGTGGGGTATTTTTTCTTATCAAAATAGTACTTGTTAATTGCGTCGCGGATTTGGAACAGGTTCTCTTTTAATACAGCTTCTTTTGCCCTCAAGACTGAATGCCTGTAGCTGGGGATGATGATGACCACCAGAATGCCGATCATCACCATGACAATAAGTATTTCTATCAGGTTAAAGCCCTTGTTCATACCCATATTATAACAAAATTTCCCCAAACTTTATAGTTTTTGTTTCAATATATTAACTAATAAGAGAGCTCCTTTTTTCTTTTTCGTCAATGTGACGGGCGAAGAGAGAAGATGAATTCCGGAGTGAATAATATTCAATAACTTATTGATTATATTGATTGAGGGCTTCCAGGAGTATCTGACCGGCACGTTCCAGTTTGGATGCTTCCAGCACATAGGCGATTCTGACTTCCTGATGACCTTTGCCTGGGGTGGAATAAAAACCGGCCCCCGGGGCCACCATAACTGTTTCGCCCTGGCTTGAAAAATCCTCAAGCAACCATCGGGCAAACCTGTCTGAATCATCAACCGGCAGTTTTGCCATTATATAAAAAGCACCTTCGGGTTTTCTCAACAGGATATCCTGATCGGAGGTTAAAATATCGGTGAGGATATCTCTTCGTTTCTGATACTCTTTTCTGATTTCGCTGAAGTAATCCGGAGGCAGTTTGTAGGCACCGATGGCACCGATTTGTTCCAGGCCTGGGGGACATAACCTGGCCTGGGCAAATTTCAGAATGGATTTCATGACCTCTGAATTTTTTGAAAGCACAGCACCGATCCTTGCTCCGCAGGCAGAGTATCTCTTGGAAATAGAATCCACCACAATCACCCGATCCTCCAGTCCTTCCAATTGCAAAATGCTGGTATGGGTTTCACCGTCATAAGTAAATTCTTTATACACTTCATCGGCAATTAGAAAAAGATCATGTTTTTTGGCCAGTTGGCCAAGCTGCTCGATTTCCTCTCTGGTGAATACGGTCCCGGTGGGATTATTAGGAGAACAGATCATGATGGCTTTGGTATTTCGGGTGATTTTGTTTTCAATTTCAGATATCCCGGGAAGATGAAATCCAGTTTCGGGTGATGTGGTGACCGGTACGATTTTCAGGTTGGAC
>DAOWKX010000192.1 GCA_030639705.1 Candidatus Aminicenantota bacterium | reverse complement strand
TACCACCAGGCCCGATCAGATCCGTTTCGCCACTTTTTGCTCTGCCCCAACAACAGGTGGGAGTTTCTCCCAAATTGTTGTACTATACCCAAATGAAAAATAGAGAAAAAAGAAATTTGGACCCCATCTGGCCGGTCCTGGCCGGGGTGGGACTACTTCTACTGATCACCTGTATCCTCTGCTGGATAAAGGGTAGTAACCAACGACTGGCCATTCTCATCATTCTATACAAAACCATGGGCCTGGCAGCCAGTATTTTCCTGGTTTTGGGAGAACTGGGCCACAAAATTTTCGACCGGGTCTGTATCCGGAGTGAACGTTTTGACTGTCATGCGGTTATGGAATCCCCGGCCGCAAAATTAATGGGTCGGATACCCATGGCCGACGTGGGGGTTCTCTATTTTTCCGGAGGAATTATCCTGATCGGATTTTCAGTGGTGAATCCCTATTTCTTTGATCAGATATTTCTATTAGCGGTACTGAACCTGCTGACCCTGCCCTATACATTTTTTTCCATCTCTTACCAGGCCCTGGTGATTAAAAAATGGTGCTTGCTGTGTCTGATTGTTCAACTCACTTTCTGGTTGGAATTTTTTCATTTTTATTCATTTCTGGCTGCCGGGGTTCCCCGGTTCAGGGTGGAGGATTTTTTACCAATGGTCTGGAGCTTCGGATTGCCGGTGTTGCTCTGGCTGCTGTTCCGGCCGGCCCTGCAAAAATTCATTCAAGTTGAAAAAAGTTAATCCCCATAGCCGGCAATTATTTCCGTATCCGGGGCAGTTTTCCCTCCGGATCTAGGTTTGTTTTTTCAACCGCAAAGAATTGGAAATGACATTGATGGAACTGGAGGCCATGGCAATCTCGGCAACCACGGGATGCAGGAAGCCTATCATTTATATATAATATATAAGAATAATGCTTCGGATAAAAAATTTATCTTACGGAATTGGAGGGAAAGAACTTTTTTCCGGGGTGAATATCAATATCAATCCAGGGAAGAAAGTGGCCCTGATCGGACCCAACGGCGCCGGCAAAACCACCCTCATGAGAATCGTAACTGGAGAGCTGGACGATTACCAGGGCAGCCTGTTAATGCCCAAACAATACCGCATCGGCTACCTCCCCCAGGAGGAGGTTTCCATTTCGGGAAACACGGTTTTGGAAACTGTCATGAAAGGAGTCAAGGAAATTCAAGCCATTCGAGAGCAGCTATCGGATATTCACCACAAATGGACCCAAAATGACGGGGACAGTGCCGGGTTTCTGGATGAAGCAGAACAGTTAGAACAAAAGTTTCAATCCCTGGAGGGCTATACCCTGGAAAACCGGTCAGAAAAGATTTTATCGGGGCTTGGATTTTCCAGAAAGGACATGAAGAAGAAACTCTCCGAATTCAGCGGCGGCTGGAAGATGAGGGTGTACCTGGCCCGGATACTGATACAGAATCCCGATCTGCTGCTGCTGGATGAGCCTACCAACCACCTGGACCTGCTCTCCCTGGAATGGTTTGAAAAGTTCTTGCGGTTTTACCGGGGATCTGTTTTGCTGATCTCCCACGACCGGTTTTTTATCAACCGGGTGGTGGAAGGGATCTATGAACTGGAGAATTCAAAGCTCAGGTTTTATTCGGGAAACTATCATTTATATGAAGCCGAAAAAGAAAAAAATGATGACCTATCGCTGAAAAAATGGAAGGAATATATAAAGGAAAAGGAAAAGCTTGAAAAATTCGTCGAACGATTCAGGTACAAGGCCAGCAAGGCCTCCCAGGCCCAGGAACGGTTAAAGCAACTAAACAAGCTTGAAAAAGTCGACCCCGCTATTTCCCGGAAATATCTGGATTTTAAAATCGGGATTGAAAATAAGAGCTTCAATGATGTTCTGGAAATACATGACCTATGCTTCAAATATGACCGGGACTGGGTATTCAATCATCTCAATCTGAAAGTCTTCAGGGATGAAAAGATCGCGTTGATCGGAAAGAACGGTTCGGGAAAGACTACCCTGACCAAACTCATGACCGGCCGGCTGGAAACCCAGAAAGGAATCATCAAACTGGGTGAGAATGTGGCTCTGGATTATTATGCTCAGCATCAGATCGACAACCTGGATTTCAATTCAACTGTTTTTGATGAGGTCGGATCGGCAGCATCCAGCAAACGCTTTCCAGAAATACGGAATATACTGGGGATATTCGGATTCAGTGGTGAGGATGTTCACAAGCACATCCGAGTACTTTCCGGCGGGGAAAAGGCCCGCATCTCCCTGGCCAAAATACTCATTTCATCGGCAAACTTTCTGATCATGGATGAGCCCCTGAACCATTTGGACAAACTGGCCAAACAAGCCCTTGAAAAGGCACTGGCTGATTATGAGGGAACCCTGATACTGATTTCCCATGACCGTTATTTTCTGAACAAGATCGTCAATCGGGTGATTGAAATCAAGGACGGAAATCTGGAAACCTATCATGGCAATTATTCCTACTACCTAGAGAAAAGGGAAAGTACTGAAGACAACCGGGAGAACCGTACCGACAACAGCCCTACTGAAATGAGTCGAAGGGAGAGAAAAAAGTTCGAAGCAAAACAGAGACAGCGGATCAGTACAGAAAGAAACCGGCTGTCCCGCCTGATTGAGGAAACCGAAAAAAAAATCGATGAACTGGAAAAGAAAAAAACAGAAATCGAAGGGGTCATGTCCGATCCCCTGACTTATGAAGATAAAAAACTGGTTGTCCAGCTACAGAAGGACTTGGCTGAAATAAACAAAGAACTCCCCCTTCTGTATAACAAATGGGAAAAAACAGAAATATCCTTAAAAAAACTTCTGGACCGGGTTAAAACCAAAAGTTAAAGATAAAATCGGGATACAGCTTATTTGTTTATAAGCTTGAAATAAAAAATTACTTATGGTAATAAAGATTTTTTCCGGATTACTGAAAAAAATATTTATTACATATCACTATATCTAAAATGGAGGAAAAATGAAAAAATCTATCATCATGGTCATACTGGTATTCACTTTTTTGTTCGCACCATCACTCTGGCCTCAATCCGAAAACATCAAAACAACCACCTCTGCACGTTACGGATTGGGATTTCAGCGTATCACATGGAATTGCTGGGGCTTAAGCGTCATGGTAAACATAACTCCACGCATTTCTTTTGAGGGTTTGTTCGGGTTAATTGGTGACCGGCAGGCTTATGGAATACGGGGTCTGTTCCGTTTCTTTTCTCAGAAAAATTTCAATTTCTATGGGTATGGGCTCATTGGTACTGAGACGGTTGAGGAATGGGGTATTGCCGAGACAGGTTTTCTGGTCGGTGCCGGAGGTGGAGTTGAATACAATTTCGAGCGTATCCTGGCCAATCTGATCTCACTGGGGTTTCATGTTGAAATGGGTGTGGAAAATCTCAGTGGCTATTTGCTAATTGATGCGAACTATACTTCCTTCATCTATTCAGCCGGATTTCATATCCGCATTTGATTAAAAAACCGGCAATTTTTGATAATTCCTCGTTTGCAGGGAACAACCATGCCTTAGCCCCTTTGTGACTTGTTATTCCAGGACATTCTCCTCATCTTGAGCAGCGTATATAGCATATTCAACCCGAGCTGATCCATCAATAGGCTGGTTAACTTTTTCACACCATTTTTTTAATTTTTCAACATCCACATCAATTTTGACAGGGTTCAACCCGATCTTTTTCATTTTGTCAATTTTCTCTTCTGCCTGAGTAATCCACTCTTGATATGTTTTTTCTAATTCATCGGCATCGAGTGATATCTCTAATAATCGATCCCATTGAGATGGTCTATACCAGGCAATAACAATCTTCCGTTTTTCAATCATCTTCTTTTTATTTTATCATAAATGATCTCAAGTTTTAATACAATATTAATACCAAAATCAACCACCTAAAATTTACAAATATCTGTAAAACATTATGAATAAAGGGTAAGGGCAAGCCTTACCCCTACAAAAAAGATAAGAAAACTGTAGGGTGCAACCCTTGCGGTTGCCCCATTGATGAGGTTTTCTCTTTTTTGATGGTGAATTAAGGATTGACTGTCATTTAAGAATTAAAAGTGAATAGTTTTCTTTATCAATAACCAAGATTATTTACGAAGTTTAAGGATAAGCGCACTGGACACCTCCTGGGAAGGCTCATTGGACGCCCGATTAAAACCCGGAGAAAAAACCTGGATTATTCTGTTATTTGATATTCCTTTAGAGATCACTCTGGCAGAACTTCAATTAAAAGATGCTTCACCGGTTCCTGTAACCCTACCCCGAATGAAATAATCAATATTGGTTAAAACTGGAATCCTCGGCCCCGTTTTCTATTTCCTTTCTATAATTTTAGTGAAAAATATCCAAATTTCAAAAGGACGTTACCGAAACTCAAGGTATCAATCCAATGGCCGCATAAAAAGTAAGACTGTAATCCTCAATCGATTGAAAGGTCTTAAAATCTTTTGGATTAACAATCTTTCGGGCATTATACCAGTCTTCCTCTTCTTTATTAAAAAAATCCCTGAGTTTTTTTCCGGTAAAGGTTCCGTTTATCATGCCATGGAAAGTTATTTTAGTCGACAATTCAGGTTTAAGAGCCAGATCCGGATCTTTTACCAAATCTACTTTTAAAATTTTCTTATACTTCTCATAATTCTCCTTCCAAGTGAGTTGAATATAACCACGTCCATAATAAATCTGACCTGTTTCCGGGTCCGGTTCTCCATAAGGCCTGCCTCTTCCTTTCCCCCACTCTCTCAGCGGTTGAAAAGTATGACCGGTCTCATGATAGACAGTTCCCAGGATATAGGAAAGCCAGCGATAATCAACCAGAGTATCTTTGTTATCCTCCCAGTAATCCAGAAAAAACTCCATTCCATCCACCTCGGATTGTGATAAACGCCCGCCAAAAAGATGATTTCTTAGATAATTAAAAAAGAAACGCCTGTTTATAATCATATCTCACCCCCTTTTTAAAGTAATCAAAAAATCAAATCGAAAAAAAACAATATTTATTTTTACTCTTTATTCTCCTTGTCTTGAGGAATTGAATCTTTACCGGGTTTTGGTTTAAATAGAAGAGTATCGGCTACTTCTTTTAACTTAAGTGCAGCCTGTTCGGAAAACATACCTACTAAAGCAGCCATGGCAGCAAATCCAAAAATACTTGTTTTTTCAATTGTTGTTCCCGGAGAAAAGAACCCGCCACGAATGACAAAATAAAAAATAAGCGAAAGGATCGAACCGACAAAGGGCAACAAAATATATTTAACAAGCCAGCTTCTCTTCATCTCTCTGTTTCCGATATACCAGTAAAGAGAACGTAATGCATGAACCAAACCACCGAGAGCACCAGCGATAATGACAATAAAGATGAGGCGCATTTCTCCGGATAATGAAAATGTCCAAGAAAGAAAATTTACAGATGAACTTATTGTCTGTTTCCCTTCAGGGATAGAGGGCCAGAATTTCAAAAGGGAATAAAAACATACTATTCCCAAAAGAACAAGAAAAATAGTTATCAGTATTATACTGACAACACCAGCTGGTTTTACCCCGGGTCCAATGTTCTCAAATTTTTGCTTTTCTTCACTCATAATTTCTCTCCTTAGTACCAATTTTATTTATTATTTTCCATTTAAATCTTATTAAAAAATCTTGTTTTTTTGATCTCTATTATTTTTATATTTGATCAGATATATAAGAAAAATAACGGTTCAGCCATGGCTGAACCCTACATTTGATTTAAAATTCATTCGAATGTTCATCCGGTGACCAGGTCTGGGGATTGGTCAAAATGTATTTGGTTATCTTTTTCAATTCTTGGCTATTTCTGATGATTAGATCATAATATGATTTCTGCCAGGCAAAATATTCATAATCATCCAATTGTTTTACAATACGGGTAACCGATGATTTAAACGACCCTATAATAACCGGTAATCTCTGATGATTCCTCGGTTGTAGGGAACAGCCATGGCTGTTCCGCATATCATAGGCGTGCCTGTTCCATTGATTGTGAATAGATCTGCAATTTTTGTCTGAATTGGCATGTTTATCATATCTATATATTTTCAAAATACCATGAAAATGATCCGGCATGATGACAAAATCCATCAATTCAATGTCAGGGAAATGATCCGGAATTTCCAGCCAGCATTTTTCAGTTATTTCACCGATTTTTGATAATTTCATTTTGTCGTCGATTATTCTTCCGAAAGAGGGATTACGGTCTTTGGTACAGATGGTAATGAAATAGATACGATATTCTGAATAATTGAAATTCTTTAATCTGGTTTGTTTTCTCTGTGGAAAATCTTTCATTTTAATGATTTACATTGAAAAAAAATCATATACGAAATACACACGGTTCAGATATGGGGAACACCCTAAAATGTGATTCCTGCCCCTTAATGTGTTCAGGATGTTGATCATCCTGCTTTGCCAAGATTTATTATAATTTAAATGAAAATATTATTCAATAAAATTATTTTAAATTTTTATATATTTTTAAAGGTAAAATTCTTCCTTTTGTTGGAAAATGAATAGCTTAAGAATACCTGTTGGCCTTATTTTATTATTGACGTTCCAGGTTCCAGGTTCCTGAGGGTCCCCAGGTACATGTATAATCCCCGCTCATGTTGTTATCATCATCAATTGTACCGGT
>DAOWKX010000082.1 GCA_030639705.1 Candidatus Aminicenantota bacterium | reverse complement strand
CGGTAACAGTATAGCCATATAATTTTTAGTCGAGTTCCATTGCTGCCAGGAAGGCCTCCTGGGGGATATCCACTTTTCCGATTCGCTTCATTCTTTTTTTCCCCTTTTTCTGTTTTTCCAGTAATTTCATTTTCCGGGTAATATCGCCGCCGTAACATTTGGCCAGTACATTTTTTCTTAAAGACTTGACAATGGTTTTGGCAATCACCCGGTTGTTTATGGCTGCCTGAATCACCACTTCAAAAAGTTGTCTGGGGATAATTGATTTTATTTTCGAGGTGAGCTGGTTTCCCACTGCATAGGTTTTGTCTCGATGAAGGATTAACGAAAGGGCATCAACCGGTTGCTGATTGATCAGGATATCCAGTTTAACCAGGGGAGATTCTATAAATCCCTTTAATTCATAATCAAAGGATGCATATCCCTCGGAGACTGATTTTAGCTTGTTAAAAAAATCATATAATACTTCTGCCAGAGGGAGGTGATAGGTTAGATATATTCTCTGGGTGCTGATGTATTCCATCTTTTTATGAACACCTCTCCGGTTCTGCAGCAATTTCAAAATATTACCCAGGTATTCTTCGGGAGTGAGAATGATGGCTTCAATAAATGGTTCTTCTATTTTTCTGATGTTCTGTGGAGGCGGGAGTTGAGAAGGCGATTCGATTTCAAAAACCTCCGCTTTGGTGGTTGTGACTCGGTACCTCACTGACGGTGAGGTGGATATGATGGAGAGATTGTATTCTCTTTCCAACCGTTCCTGAATGATCTCTTTATGCAATAGTCCTAAAAAACCGCAGCGAAATCCAATACCCAGCGCCGGAGATGTTTCCGGTTCAAATTTCAATGAAGAATCATTCAATATCAATTTTTCAATGGCATCCCTCAACTCTTCATGGCTGGAACCTTCGCCGGGATAGAAGCCTGCAAATACCATGGTTTGAGGTTCCTTGAATCCCGGTAGGGGCTGAACATTTTTTTCTTTGACCATGGTGATGGTATCTCCGATCTTAACTTCAGAGATGTTCTTGATATTGCCGATAATATATCCCACTTCACCGGCAGATAATTGGGCCAGTGGTTTTGATCTTGGTGTGAAAATTCCCAGTTCATCAATTTCATAAAATGTATTGGTGGAAAAAAACTTGATTTTTTCTCCTTTTTTTAAAACTCCGTCTATGATTTTGACCAGAATAATCACTCCCCGGTAAGAATCAAACCAGGAGTCAAATATGAGAGCCCGCAATGGTTTGGATCGATCACCCCGGGGCGGAGGGACCCTTTCGATAATAGAGGGTATGATTTTATCAACACCCTGTCCGGTTTTAGCACTGACCAGCAGTGCCTCTTCTCTACCGATACCGATGATATTTTCCATCTGATTGAGTGATTTTTCAAGTTCATTGTTGGGCAAATCAATTTTATTCATCACCGGAATGATCACCAGGTCATTCTCCATGGCCAGATAGGTGTTGGCAACGGTTTGTGCTTCCACTCCCTGGGTGGAGTCAATCACTAAAAGTGCTCCTTCACAGGCGGCCAGTGATCGGGATACCTCATAATTGAAATCAATATGCCCGGGTGTATCAATGAGATTGAGAATATATTCCACTCCTTTTTCATCTGTGTAGGATAAGCACACGAAATGAGATTTGATGGTGATTCCTCTTTCTCTCTCCAGATCCATGGTGTCAAGCACCTGTTCCTGCATTTCTCTTTTGGACACGGCATGGGTGATTTCCAGGAGCCGATCGGAAAGTGTGGTTTTGCCATGATCGATATGGGCGATAATTGAGAAATTACGAATATTCTGGGAATCAGGGGGTGTCATCTGATTTCGTTACTCTTATTTTATCCCTTTTACCGCGTAATGTGGAGATGCAAACAGGATTTGATTGAGTTTATCCACATTGGCATTAAAAACCCGGGCCAGCTGATTTTCCGGAGGAATATCTTCAAGTTTTTCTTCAATCAGTTCCTCCGAGTAATGAATTTCCACCTGGGAGAAACCCGAACTTTCAAGTAAATACCTCATATACTCAGGATGAAAAGGCTTCTGGTGGGTGGTGTCAAGGAAAAATATTCGGCTCAGGGCAAATAGAGATAGCGGATTTATGGTTTCGAAAATAATGGGAGTATTTTCTTTCAAAACCCGGTAACATTCGGCTACTACCTGGCGCAGATAGTCCGGCTGAAGGTGTTCGATGACCTGAGAAGAAAAAACACCGCCGATTGAATTATCTGGTTTTTTCTTTAGAAAATCAAGAATATCTGATTTATAACAGTTAAGGCCTTTTTGTCTGGCGCTGTTCAGCATGGATTCTGATATATCAATTCCTTCGACCTTTTTATCTTCTTTTCTCAGAAGCTCTAAAAATTCACCTCTTCCGCATCCAAGATCCAGAATACCATCCGTATCCAGAAAAAAAGGGATATATTTTTTTAACTTTTCTTTTACTTTTTCTTCGTCTCCTCGAAAACGTTGTTCGAAATCCGAATACTGGTAAACAGATAGCTGATCTTTTATATTTCTTAAACGCTCAATCGTATCAGTGTTGACGCTTCGGTCAAGGCTGTCAATGATCTCTTGCAGTGACTTTTCGAGTGTGATGAAATTTTGCAAAAGTTTTTTTACCTGAGAATATTCCGCTTCCAGTTTATCAATTTTCCACTGAAGTGATTTAAATACTATGGAGGCATGGTTGTTTGAATAGGCATCCCATTCCTTATCCTGAATGGTCATCCATTCACTTAAATCCCTGCCAAGTTCTTCACATTTTTGCTGTATCCCCGATCTTTTCTTTTTAAAGAATCCTGGTTTTTCGAATAGAGTTCCGATTTCTTGCAGGGTACTCAGAAATTTTTCTTGAACTCTTTTTCTTTTCTCTATTAATTCTTCAATTAACCTTTTCATCACTCAAATCTTTTTCCGGGTCTTTTTTGGTTTCAACATTTTTGTCTTTGGAAATTGAATTTTTAAAGTTTCTAATACCTTCTCCGATACCCTTGCCCAGCTCGGGTAATTTTTTACCCCCAAACAGAAAAGCTATCACCACAAATATCAGCAGTATTTCCCAGAGTGCAAAGCTTCCAAACATATTTTTCTCCTTATCCATACCGGTTTCATCACCTTATAAATAAAAACAGGATAACCGGGTAATATCGGTTCATTTTAATTCTTTATTGTTATTCTGTCAAGAATTGTATGTGTGTCACGATTTCAATAGAACTGTTTTTCAATAAAATGAGCCACCGGATATGATTCGATTGTTTCTACTCAAACACATCGATTTCGCTGATTGACCAGGTCTGATTTCGGTGTTTTCCGGTATTGATGATTTTGATATACCTGGCCATGTTTTGATCAAAGTAAATATCATAGGCAATTTTTCTGGGTTGTAAAAATGCTTCAATGGGAATCCGGGTTCTTTCTACCCGGACAACTGTTTCCCATTCTTGTTGATCTTCTGATAACTTAACCCGGTACCTGATAGGGTAGCTGCAGGGGGACATTTCACTCAATCTGAAACGCAGTCCCTTTATCAAATGATTTCGGCCCAGGTCTACCAGAAAATAATAGCCTCTTTTCTGAGGCCCGGTCTGCCAGGCCGTGGAAACATTTCCATCCAGTGCCAGGGCGGCTTTTTCAGGATTTATATTAGAGAAGGCAGTCCACCCTCTTCTAACAATAGGCTTAACCTTGGAATTCAATCTTTTGGTATCTTGGTTGCTATCATCAAAAGGGATAAGTTTGTATACCCATGAATCTCCTATCTTTCTTATAAATTGAATGTTCTTTTTTTGTTGAGCTAATTGGTGTATTCTGTCTCGTTTTTCTTTTTTTATTAAACGGGAATGAAGTATCATATAGTCAACGCCCAGGGTGTTGAGATCCGATATGAAATGGTTTACAGATGAATAATACCATCTCATTCTTATTTCGTAGTAAAGGGGAGGAAAATATGAACTGCGGCCGTTTACCATTTTTTTCCGGTGGAATATTGAATAATACAACCGCATTGATTCCATGCGCGTTCTATCGAATCTGTTTTTGGGAATGGGTAATTCAATTATAGAGACATCCCCATCGATTGTCTCCAGCCATTGATACACTGCGGGAATTTTATCTTTCCGGGGAAGATGAGAAATCGGTATTGGTATTGATAAATATTCGAAAACAATCCCTGCCATAACCAGTGAAAAAACCAGGTATTTTTTGTGTTTTTTTATTCTGGATAACAGATATTTAATCCCAAAAGCAGCCAGTACAGCCAGGGATAACATTACCATGATGTGAAATCGCTGTGCAACCCGAACACCGCTAAATCCGGGAACATATTTATGCAATAAAACATAGGGTCCTTTCATTCCGAAGCAAAACAGAAATGAGCTGACCAGTATGATCGAATAAACCAGAATATGGTTCTCATAGATTTTTTTTCTTCGGCTCTGCTTTTTTATCCCGATAATGAAGCCAATAATCGCTAAGGAAATTGCCAGAATCCCGGGGAATAGTATACCCTCATTTTTTTGTATTGAATCGGTGAGTTTTCCATAAATCCAGTTGTTATAATTCGAGGCTAAAAATTGGGTTATGGTGGCTCCGGATGCTCCCATTCGTGAGAACCCCATTTCTTTCTGTACCTGAAAGTATTGGAACATGAAGGGTCCCAGAGTAAGAATGCCAATCAGTAGAAAAAAACCCATTTTGATCCAGAATTGCTTTTCCTGGTATTTTTTGTCTGTCAACATGTAGATCAAAATATAAACCCCACAAAAAATAGTCAGGTACAGGGCCAAATAACCGCTGGCCAAGAATTGCAGAACGAAAAAGAGAGTGAACAGCAAAAGGTGTTTGGTCCTTTCATATTTAAAATATTTGTGCAGAAAAAGAAAAGCCAGCGGAATTCCCCCTGCGGTGAGTATTTGCAGATGGGTGAAATGGGAAATCATGAAGGGGGAAAAGGCAAAAACAATTCCGGCAATGATACCTGCCAGATGACTTCGGGTGAGATAACGGGCCAGCAGAAACATTCCCAGTGCGGATGTGAAAAAAGAAAAAATCAGGACAAGGTTATAGGTAAATACCGGATTTTTTGTGATCATAAATATGGGCAGAGCAATCAGTGATTGGGTAAAATAATGAGTTGAATAAACCAGTGTTCTTTTGTAGGGGAAGAAAATATTGGCATCAAAATAATCATGGAATTCCAGGTTGATCAGTTTCTGTACATTCCAGGAAATGACCCAGGCATCGAATACCGAATCCAGGAGGTCAGGCACCCCGGATTGCAGGTTGAATATGGTTGGATAGGTCATCAGTATGGTTAATGCGGCCAGTGAAAGAATGGCAATTATTGCTATTTTTCGATTTTTCATGAGAAAAGGGGATTGTAAAATGATTCGGGCGGGAAGTCAAATGGTTTTATATCAGGTCGGATTGTATATCTCTTATCTGAAAAAATTTTTTAAATGTGGCAATGGTTTCTTGAATGAGTTTTGATGCGTCGGGATCTTGTTTATGAAAAAAAAGCACCTGCATAATATTTGAAGTAGAGGCGTTCACACAGGCTCTTAATGAATCTGAAGATGGATTCCCAAAAGCCCCCTCACTGTCAATCAGGGTGATCTTTCCCTTCATATGCAGGATATCTTTTCGAATCCCCTGATATTGGTCTCTGTCTGTTCCCAGGATCAGGCTGATTTTGCCCTCTATTTTTTCCATATCATACAATCCGAAACAGATTTGAAATTTAAGAGATAACAGATTGGTCAGGTCCACAAAAGGATTGACCCTGGGAAAGTTCCCTTTATTCTTTAAACGCCTCCATAACGCTTCAGAAGACGGGCGGTTTTTGGTGGGATCGATATGAAATTCCCGGTATAATTTTCTGGAAAAATTATAACCGGAGGGCATATTTTCACGGTATTTTTTAATGATGGATGATAGCTCGTTTTGAATATGGATTTCGAGTTTTTGGGGGTCCGGATTTTTGATGTCCCGGTAAAGGTTGATCCCCGCAGAAAGCTTTCCCGATAACTGATTGGTTATTTGAATTTCATTCATTGATTTATCTGGAGAAATAGTTTTTTCTGATCCAGTTTCTGTATTCACCACTGACAATATTATTGATCCAGTTTTCATTCTGAAGATACCATTGTATTGTTTTTCTGATGCCCGAATCAAATGTCATCTTTGGACTCCAGTTTAATTGGGTTTTTATTTTATCGAAATTAATTGCATATCTTCTGTCATGACCCGGCCGATCAGCCACAAAGGTGATCAGGTCTTTATAGTGCTGGATTTTTGATTTTGACAGTTTCAGGTGAATATTTTTTTTTATGGGGTAGAGTTCTTCCATGATTTCACATATTTTTTCCACCACCTGAATATTGGTCTTTTCACAATTTCCGCCTATATTGTAAGTTTCATCGGTTTCACCCCGGGTCATGATAGACCAGATGGCAGAACAATGGTCTTCTACAAAAAGCCAGTCCCTGATGTTTTGCCCGTCCCCGTAAATCGGTAATGGTTTGCCTTTCCAGGCATTCCAAATCAATAGAGGGATGAGTTTTTCCGGGAACTGGAAAGGGCCATAATTATTGGAACAATTGGATATGGTCACCGGGAGAGAATAGGTATGGTAGTAGGAGTTGACCAGGTGGTCTGATGATGCCTTGGATGCAGAATAGGGGCTCCTGGGATTATAGGCT
>DAOWKX010000043.1 GCA_030639705.1 Candidatus Aminicenantota bacterium | reverse complement strand
TCCCATTTCTCGCCAATATCGAAAATGGGCAATATAGGGAAGATGCAGTGCATCATTCTGAATTTTGCATGGTTTGTGATACAAACGTGCAAAATAGCTCCCAAAAACGAGAAACGTTTTTGGGTAAAGTGAAAAGGGATAGCGACTACAGCCTGCGAAAAATTTGGTGGTGAATTAAGGGAACCCGGAGGACTTGACATTTATTAATTCGATCACTTATAATATCCCAGGAGAGTCAGATGAAAAAATATGGTACAATGATCGGTTTTATTCTAATTTTAGCTTTTTTGCTCAGTGCTCAGGAACCAGTTCTTAATCTCGGTAAAATAAACTTCCCGAGGCCTTTTATTCATGCCCGGAAAGATTATGCCAAAGATATATACCGGGTCTTCCTCACCACAAAAAGTGAAGCTCCATATTTTAAGGTGTTCAATAGAAAAAATGAATTCCTATTTGATGAATTGGCAATTGTAAAACCATACCAGGAAAAATTCAAGAAATTCAAGGCCAGAATTAAAAGAAGCATTCTAAGGGGATACGAATATTTCAGATTGAGAGTAACCACACCGGATAATGTTTATCTGGCATTTTTCCTGCTGAAAAAGAAAGAGATTAAAAAGCCGGAAAAAACAGAACAGAAAAAAGAAGGCCAAACCGACAAAGTGTCAAATTAGTTATCTTTAATGGCATCGTCCGTGAAGTAGTAATCCACAATATTTGATCGATCTTCTTCGGTACAGAATTCCAGTGGTTCTGTTCCGGTGAGAAAGGCTTCGTTGAAGGGATACAAACAATCCGGAGTAAGCAATTTGCCGGTGTATTTATCGATATCGATTATAATAATACCCGATGGTTTTCTGAACTGCTGGATTTCATCATACTTCTCCAGGTATTTTTCCATGAATTTCACAAAAACCGGGCAGGCTGCACGCGAACCGGTTTCTTGATCTCCTAATTTTTTTTTTATATCAAAACCAACCCAGACCCCGATGGTGACGGAAGGAGAAAATCCGATAAACCAGGCATCTGTATAATCATCAGTAGTTCCGGTTTTCCCTCCGATGGGAGCTTTCAGGTATTTTGCCCTCCATCCTGTGCCGCTTTTAACAACTCCGCGCATCAGATAGTTCATTAAAAAAGCGGAATCCTGTTCGAGCACCCTTTTTCTGTCAGGATAATTCTCTTCGATGATGTTGTTATTCTGATCTCTTATGGTTTGCACCAAATAGGGACTGACCCGGATTCCGTAATTTGGAAATACCGTATAGGCGGACACCATTTCTTCAAGTGTAGCTTCAAATACACCTAAAGAAATGGCCATATAGGGTTTTAAATCGGAAGTGATCCCGAACTTTTTTGCACAATCGACGATTTTTTGAGGACCTAATTGTTCGACAATCCTGGCGGTGCAGGCATTACGGGATAGTTCAAATGCCCGTCTTAATGTCAGAGGGCCCTTGAAATTTCTGTCTTCATTTTGAGGTTCCCAGAGTTCATTTTGCCATTCATCAAAATAAGCGAAAGGTTCATCTTCGATGATGGTCGCCGGAGTATAACCATTTTCCAGGGCTGCTGTATATACAATGGGTTTAAATGTTGAACCGGTTTGCCGTAAAGCCTGAGTGGCATTATTCCATTTGCTCTTTTCAAATGAATATCCTCCGACCATGGCTTTGACTTCACCGGTTTTGTTTTCCACCACCAGTATGGCACCTTCTACTTTCGGTTCCTGTTCAAGACCCAGATCCAGGGTTTTGTTTTTCTCATCTATTTTCAGTATTTTAAACAAGGCAACATCACCTTTTTTCAATATTCTCGATAGGGGCTTTTTTGTCCAGGAGGCATCAGCGGCTTTTAATCGTCCCCGGTAGGTATCCACTCTGATACTGGCTTGTTTGTTGTTTGCCTTGAGAATGATGCCATTGACTATTTCATTCTCTCTTATTTCCATATGTTTCCATTCCGGAAGGGCATATTCGTCCAAATCCAGTTGATTTTTTATGAGGTTGAAAGGATGATTGTCGGATCGCCATCCTCTTCGTTTACTTAATTCTCTGAGGCCTTCTCTCAGTGATTCTTCTGCCCATTTTTGCATCTGACTGTTCAGGGTACTGTACACTTTCAAACCTCCCTGATACAATAATGTTTCTCCGAATTTGGATTCAATAGATTTACGGATTTCTTCCAAAAAGTAATCACCGATGGATTCTTTGATGGTTTCATGGGGCTCTTTGGGAAGTTCGGCTTTTATTGCTTCTTCATACTGTTTTTTGTTAATATAACCGAGAAATAGCATTTGTTTTAAAGTCATATTCCTCTTGTTCCGGCAATTTTCAGGATTGGAAAATACATTAAACAACCGGTTTGGATTGGGATTAATGGCTGCCAGCAGTGTGGCTTCTGCAACCGTTATATCTTTTATGGGTTTTCCAAAATAATATTGGGTAGCCGCAGCCACACCGTATACGCTGGCTCCCAGGAATATTTTATTCAAATAAAAGTTTAAGATTTGATCTTTTGAATATTTTCTTTCGATTTGGATAGCCAGCAACATTTCGTTGAATTTTCTGGAGACGGAAACCTCCCTGGTCAGAAAAAGATCACGGGCCAGTTGCTGGGTGATGGAGCTCCCGCCACCTTTTCTTTTTCCGAAGACAATTCCGGTTATGGCTCTGACAACTCCTTTGAAATTTATTCCCCAGTGGGAATAAAATTCCTTATCTTCGGCAGCCACAAAGGCTTGTCTGACTATATCCGGTATTTCCGAGTTTTTCAGGACTTTTCTTTTTTCAATGGCAAATTCTTTTATTAGCTTTCCCTGATCATTATATACGGTGGTCATCACCACCGGTTTTATGTCTTCCAGGTTTCTGATCTGATTGGGGAACCCTTTTTGATATACTAAAATTATCCCGATGAGTGAACCGATCAGCATGGTGAGTACTATGCTGAGCAGAAAGAGGATAATTTTAAGATTTTTTAACAGAAAAGCCTTCATTTTTTTGTTAGTATACCACATCAATACCATTTAAAAAAGTGGGTTTTTATTTTGAGGGTAGGGGATTTTTTCAGGGCAGGGTGCGGAGGAAGCTGCGTTTGGCGATTTCGACAAGCAGAAGCAGGAGTAGGGCAGCGATAATGAAATAGGGGTAGAGGTCATTGGCCCGGGAATGTTTTCTGGAGGATATCTCGGATTTTTCCCAGCGGTTGATCTCGGAGAATATTTGCTGGAGAGAATCTTTATCCGTGGCTCTGAAATAAAGACCGCCGGTGTCATTGGCAATTTTTTGGAGCAGATCTTCATCAATTTCCACATTAACCATGATCATTTGTTTACGGCCAAATGCATCAATAACCGGAAATGGAGTTTCTCCTCTTTTCCCCACGCCAATGGTATACACTTTTATATTGAAATCTTTGGCGATTTGTGCGGCATCCTGCGGATCAATTTCACCCCGGTTGTTCACCCCATCGGTGAGGAGTATGATGGTTTTGGTTTTGGTCTTGACATGGCGTATTCGATTGACTGATGTGGCCAGCGCCATGCCGATCGCTGTTCCGTCTTCAAGCTCCCCGATTGATGTTTCCTTTAAGAAATAATGCAACATTTCATAATCAATGGTTAAGGGGCATTTGGTATAGGAGGTGCCGGCAAAAATGACCAGGCCGATTCTGTCATTTTTTCGTTCTTTGATGAAATTCGAGATGACCTCTTTGGCAACTTCCAGCCGGTTTTTGGGTTTGAAATCAATGGATGCCATGGAACCGGATATATCCAGGGTAATGAGAATATCAATCCCTTTTTTCTTTTCGATGTGATAGTAATCCAGGATTTGTGGTCTGGCCAGGGCAAAAATAAATAAAGACAGCGATATGATTTTTAAAAAGTATAAATTTTTGACTAAAAATGCTTTCAGTGACTGGCTGGAATCCATTAATAGTGATTTTGATGAGAAAAAAATGAATCGTTTTCCTTTTTTTTGCAGAAATAAATGCCAGTAGACAAGCACCGGTACAACCAGCAAACAAAGTAGATAGATTTTATTTTGAAATTGAAACATTTTGAGGGTCGGTCTCTCCGAGAATTTTTGCCTTCTGAGCCGAGATGATGGAATGGACTCTACGGTCAACTTCTTTGAAATCCCGGGAAGCGGGAATGAATTTGGCAAATTTCACCAGATCCGAGGTGTCAAACAAATAGTCCATGTCTTTTTGAATTGTCTCTCTCGGTTCTTTTTTTTGTAAATGAAAAATGGTTTCTGTGGTGGTCATATCTTCGGCATTGAATCCGTATTCTCTATTAAGATACTGTTTAATAATGGTGATTAATTGTATGAAAAATTTTTTTATTTCACCTTTAGCAACATATTTTTTTTCCATGAGCTCTTTAAAGCCGGATTCGAGTTCTTCAAGAGGAGTGAGGGTTGGCAAGGGGGAAATTTCTTTTTTTTGTTTTCTTTTTTTTATGACCCAAAAAAGCAATAATCCCAGGGCTAAAAGTGCAATGATAAGAATGACATATTTTAAGACATAAAACGGATTGCCTTTCAGGGAGATTAAATTTTTCAGGTCCTTTATATCCTTGTCCTTTTCTTTCAATACAGATTTTATGGTAATTTCAATGGTGTTGGTCTTTTTTGATTCAACGATATCCCGGTTTTGAATCATGTTGACGGTAAACGGACCGATGGTAAAATTTCCTGTTGAAAAAAAAGAAATGACCAGGTTGGTTTCAAACATCAGATAATCTTTGAATTCCCGTTTGGCTAAAATTTTTTGGGAAATGATTTCAAAGTTTTGTTGAGGTGTCTCTAAGGCAATTTTATCAATCTCAGGCGATGTTTTGGCGATAATTTTGATATTGATTCTGTCGCCGATGCTGGCAATATTATCAGATGTGGATATTGACACCTGTGATTCAGGAGACAATCCCGAACCAATAGATAATAAGAGTAACCCTAAAAATATTATTCTCATCTCTGGTATTTTTTCTTTCTTTTCAGGAAGAAATAGAATAACGGTTTCTCATAGTTTTTGTAATCCGTTATGTTTATATAATCCACATTGTATCTCTGAAAAAGGTCTTCAAGAAATTGGCTGGCTTCTTTTAATTTTTTTCGGAAGCCCTGTTTTGATTTTTTCAGAGAAAAATCAGCAAAAAATTCTTCTCCGGTTTCATAGTCTTTCAGGATAAATAATCCTTTTTCCGGAGGATTAATCTCTCTAACATCGGAAATGTTAATGGCAATCAGATCATGTTTTTGGCTGGATATTTTCAGAGATTTCGTAAACCCTTTATCGATGAAGTCGGATATCAGAAATACAATGGCTTTCTTTTTGATTACCTTATTCAGGTACACCAGGCCGTGATCAATGGATGTCCTTTTTCCTTCGGGTTTAAAGGTAAGGATTTCCCGGATTATTCTCAATAGATGGATTTTCCCTTTTTTGGGAGGGATGAAACGTTCAATTTGATCGGTGAATATCAGCAATCCCACTTTATCATTATTTAGCATAGCGGTAAATGAGATGATGGCGGAAATTTCAGCAGCAATTTCTTTCTTGCTTTTTTTAGCGGAGAAGAATCCCAGTGATGCAGACAGATCAATGGCTAAAATGACAGTTAACTCTCTCTCTTCAACAAATTGTTTCAGGTAAAGTTTTCCCATCCTGGAGGAGACATTCCAGTCAATAAAGCGAATATCATCACCGAATATGTATTCCCGGACTTCAGAAAACTCCATTCCGCGCCCTTTAAATGCAGAATGGTATTCACCGGCAAAGGCTTCTTTTGAGGTTTTTTTGGAAATAATTTCTATCCGCTTTATTTTTTTTAATATTTCGGTGGAAATCATCGATTCACTTTTTTTTGTATCCTTGAAATCTGGTTTTCCTTCAGAATGATGAAGGATTTATTTCATTTCTTCGGACCAGAGATTGAGGATATGCTATTATATATAAAAAGCCAGTGAATTTCAATTTTAATAACTGATAATAGTCCTAGATTCACCATCAAATCTTTCGCAGGCTGTAGTCGTTATCCCTTTTCACTTTACCCAAAAACGTTTCTCGTTTTTTGGAGCTATTTTGCACGTTTGTATCACAAACCATGCAAAATTCAGAATGATGCACTGCATCTTCCCTATATTGCCCATTTTCGATATTG
>DAOWKX010000096.1 GCA_030639705.1 Candidatus Aminicenantota bacterium | reverse complement strand
GTTATAAAGATTAAGAATATCTGACTCCCTGATAAAATGAATTTTCTCAAGTTCCAATTGATATTCCTCATTCAGAATAGCCTTAAATCTATCTTCCCATTCGCTACCGGAGCTGTCGAATAACATCACCACATCGTCTGAATAGACCAGATATATGGAATTGAGAGTTCGGAGATGGTTCTTTATTCGCTTGAAAAATCGGGTGACCTGAAGGTTTAACTTGAATACTTTTGGCCTGGGTATTTTATTTTCATCAAAGTCAATGTCTAGAATTTCCATACAATCTTCATTAAATAACAGATCTCCCCTTTTATGTGTGGCCGGGCCGAAATCCGAATCTCCCAGGGTCAGGGAAATGATTTTTTTCAGACCTTTTGAAACCCACTTCCCGATGGACTCTTTCTTTTTACCACTTTCTCTTTTTCCCATTTTTTGTTTATACTCAGTATTATACAAAAAAAATACTTTTTTTTTAATCAATCAATATTTCTTTATTCTTTAGTCCTGATCCCGAAGTTAGTATTCAGATTTTAAAATTAAAGTAACTTTTTATATTAATATTTTTTAAAAAATATTTTCTGTAGTTGCTTCCGGGAATATCTTCTTCGCTAACGATAAAAATTGTGCTCAATTTCTATCTCCGGTCCTCACTCGCTCAGTCATTCTTCGCTCCCTCCGGGGCACGCTGAAGAAGAAATTCCCTCACGCTCAATTAATATGCATTACACTTAGAAAAACTGAATACTTACATCCCGAAATCTATCCTTTATCTGTTTTTTGAGGTATAATTGTGGATCTAAATTCAGGAGTTGACAATGAAAAAAATAACTCTTCTGGGTGTCGGCCTGGTGGGTAAAGCCATTGCCATTGATCTTTGCGACACCTATGAGGTTCAGGCAGTTGATATTGATGAATCCAGGATTGAAAATCTGGATGCTTCAGATCACATTACCCCGATAGTTGTTGATTTATCTGATCCTGGCCAATTAAAAAGGGTAATCCGGAACAGTGACCTGGTCATCAATGCCCTGCCCGGTTATATGGGAACCGAGATTCTCAGGACGATTATTAAAGAAAAAATTAATGTTGTGGATATTGCCTTCAGTCCGGAAGACCCGTTTGAACTGGATGACCTGGCAAAAACAATGAATGTCACTGCGGTTGTGGACTGCGGGATTGCCCCGGGATTGAGTAACATCATCATGGGTTATTACTATCATCAGATGGAAAGAGTAGACTCTTTTGAATGCCTGGTGGGAGGATTACCCAGAGAAAGAGAATGGCCCTGTGAATACAAAGCCGTGTTTTCTCCCATGGATGTCATTGAAGAATACACCCGGCCGGCCCGTTATATTGAAAACGGTAAAGAGGTGATACGGCCTGCCCTATCAGATCCGAAATTAATCCATATCAATGGAATTGCCACTCTGGAATCCTTTAACACCGATGGGCTACGCACGCTGGCTAAAACCATGAAGGTTGCCAATATGAAAGAGAAAACCCTTCGTTATCCCGGACATATTCAATTAATGAAAGCTCTTCGGGAAATCGGTTTTTTCAGTAAAACACCGATATCAATAAAGGATACCCAGATATCACCGCTGGAATTTACTTCCCGGATATTGTTTCCCAAATGGAAAATGCGCGAGGATGAGGTTGATTTTACCTATATGCGGGTGAGTATCAATGGAGTTAAAGATAACGTGGATAAAAAATTAGTGATTGAATTATATGATGAATTCCAGCCTGAAACAAAAATCACTTCAATGGCCAGGACAACCGGCTATACCTGTACTGCTGTTGCCCGTCTGGTCATTGAGGGTAAATTTGCAAGAAAAGGCATCTGCCCTCCGGAATATGCGGGCGAAGTTCCAGGATTGTTCGAAGAGATCATGACCTATCTGGGTCATAGAAAAATTCAACTAAAATTCACCGGATTATAAAAAATAGTTTGAACCAATCCAGCTTCCGGTACGTTATAAATAATTATGAAGCATGATTTTTTGTTCATTTTGAATACCCTTAGGAGGTAATGTACCATGAAACGGTTGTATCGAAGTCGGAAAGATAAAATGATTGCCGGAGT
>DAOWKX010000081.1 GCA_030639705.1 Candidatus Aminicenantota bacterium | reverse complement strand
GGAATGGATTTGATTACTGTTAAAATTCCTGCGGCAGCTACAGCACCAGCACCGATAATACGAATATAGCCCTCCCAAATCTGATCAGGAGTAAGTTGGCTGATCAGGGAAACCCCTTCCACTCCTTTTGATTGCAGGTATTCGAGAACCCTGGGTGCAATGGCCTGATCTCCAAATTTCCAGGCAATAAAGGGAATGATTACCAGCCAAGAAACAACTCCGCCGCCTACCATAATAGAGGCAATGCGGCGTCCCAGAATGTATCCAACTCCCAGCAGGGCAGGATAGGTTTTTATTCCGATCAGCCCTTTTTTGAGAAATGGAATTGGAATTTTTATTTTTGAGGGCCATAGATAGAGCAAGGATATTAATCCTTTAAAAAGAGCCCCGATGCCAAGTCCCATAAAAATACTCTTGGCTGACGATCCTCCCTCGGAGGCAGCGATTAAAACCTCTGCACTGGCAGTCCCTTCTGGATAAGGGAGATATTGATGTTCCTTGACAATTAAAAATCTCCGCAGAGGAATCATAAACAAAACCCCCAAAACTCCGCCGCAGGCTGCCAGCAGGGTCAATTGCAGTAATGAGGGTTCCTGTGACTTGTCCAGATTGAGTTCACTCACCCAGATAAACAGGGCTGGTACAGTAAAGATAATACCAGAGGCCAGAGAGGAGCTGGCTGAGCCAGTGGTTTGGGATATATTGCATTCCAGGATGGTGGAAGGACCAAAGACCGGCTTTAATAATTTTAAAATTGCCACCGAAATTACTGCCAGGGGGATGGCGGTACTGATGGTAAGCCCCACTTTTAAGCCCAGGTAGGCATTTGCACTGCCAAACAATGCTCCCAGTATTATACCCAATAAGACTGTTTTAATATTAAAATCTCGTAAAACTGTTGATGCGGGTACATATGGTTTGTGTACTGCTGAATTCGTATTGTTCATTTATCTTTATTCTATATTTGTTATACTAATTTAAGGTTAACCTAATTCTGTGAATGGTGGTATTTATGATTCTCTTTCCTTCACCAGAAATTTATCGTAAATTACCAATCCTATCATGGAAATGATTCCCATACAACCAACAATCAGCCACATGGCTATTGGGTTGGTTGGTTCTCCATTTTTATGGGGAGTAGAGATAAAATATTCGAAAAGTGCACCTCCAATTGGTGAACCAACAATTGTTCCTATTGCAATGGGCAGATTGGCATATCCCAGGTATAATCCCTCTTCTCCTTTTGGAGCAATGGCGCCGATATATTCAAACATTCGGGGAGATAACATCATCTCGCCCACAGCCATGGATGCCAGGGAGAGAATCATAAAAATACCTGATAGGGGAATCATAATTTCCCACAGGGTTACTTTTTTGGCTATATCGGTGAATAATAATATGGGGATGATATTTATCAGCATACCCATTGTGGTTACTATTACCCCAATAAGTATGGATTTAATCGGAGTCCATTTTTTGGTCAGCTTGGTTATCAATAATTGAAAGGTAACAATCATTACAGGATTGGCCAGAGTGTATATTTCCACCGGGGCTGCGGGATCGATAAAGCGTAAAAAGAGGGGAATTAAATTGTAAATTTGCACGTAAATAAACCAGAATAAACCGATTACAATAAGAAAAAAAACAAATTTAATGTTTTTTAAAACATAAAAGATACCGGCGATTGCTTGACCCAGGGTTTTTTTGTTTACTACCTGGTCATCTTTTTTTCCGTCACTGACATATTCAGGCTCTCGATATATAAAAACCACTATAATAAATCCAATAAGTGCAAAAACTGTGGCTGCATAGGTGAAAATTGCCGGAATTCCAAAATTGGTTCTGATAAAATAGGATACTCCTCTACCGGAGATAGATCCGATATTGATTACCATATAAAAGATACCGAAACCCAGGGTGGCTCTGGTGCCAGATGTTTTTTGAATGGTCCCGGCTATACAGGGTTTAACGATTGAACCTCCGATGCCAATCAATAAAATTCCCAGAATAACCGGAATGCTGTAATCAATTGCTGTTGCAGCTTTTGCACCAATGATTTTAGGCCAGATATTTTGGACATTCCCCAGAATGAAATATCCCAATGAAAGAATAATAAATGAAACACTCAATGATCGCCTGAATCCAAATTTATCTGCGAGAGTACCGCTGAGTATAGGGAGGAAGTATATTAATCCCCATAGCAATGAGCCATTTAGGAATGTGGAAAAGGTTGGGCTCATTCCCAGAATTTCGTGAAAATAAATAACCACAAAAGATGCGGTAGCGTAAAAGGCTGCTCTTTCAAATAATTCAATGGTATTGGCTGCCCAGAAAGAGGCAGGGAATTTTTTTTGTTTTTGAATGATTTCCTGGTTCATTTTTTACTCCTTTTGAAACCCTGGTCAAGGCTCTTAAGACCCAATTCCAACAGCTGTTTTTCGGAAACAGAAGATGGTGAGCCGGTTAAGAGACAGAGAGAAGAAGTGGTCTTGGGGAAGGCAATGACTTCACGGATGGATTCTTCACCGGTCAGTAACATGATGATCCGGTCAAAACCCAGGGCAATACCCAGGTGAGGAGGGGCACCGAATTTCAAGGCATTTAGGAAAAAACCAAATTTTTCAGTTATCTCTTTATCGCTTAGATTGAGCAATTTAAAAATCTTTTTCTGCAGGTGAACATCTTTAATCCGTTGACTGCCACCAGCGATTTCCACTCCGTTTAAAACCAGATCGTAGGCAATGGACCTTACCTGCAATGGGTCAGAGTCGAGTTTTTCCAGATCTTCCGTTCGAGGGGATGTAAACGGATGGTGATTCGAGTCCAATCTTTTTTCCTCCTGGTTGTAAAAAAACAGAGGAAAATCAGTTATCCAGCAGAATTCCAGTCTGTTTTTATCCTGATACTCTTTTCCCAGGTATTCTCTCAGTTTACCCAATAGGAAATGGATTGACTCGGCCGCACCACCGATTAAAAAAATGATATGATTTTTATCAATGGTATTGGCAGCAAAAAATTTTTCCATGTCATGTCCATCGATTTTTAGCGATGATTTAAAACCCTGTTCTGAATTCTTCATCCAGATCACACCGTGTCCGCCAAGGTCCTTGATAAACTGATTGATGGTGTCGAGGGTGTTTCGTGAATATGATTGGGATTCTGGAACGGCCAGTCCTTTTATGGTGTTATTGTTGTCCATAATTTCATTTAATAATTTGGATTTCAATATACTGGCTGTGTGACTGAAATCCTGAATATGGTAGGGAATTCTCAGGTCCGGTGCATCGGTGCCATATCGATTCATAGACTCTTGATAGGATAAGATTTTGAATGTGCCATTTCCTGGGTACTTTTCCATGGGAAAAATGTCTTTTATCAATCCATTAATGATAGTTAAGAGTTCCTCAGGTTCTGCAAAACTCATTTCAATGTCGATCTGGGTGAATTCCGGTTGTCTATCGGCGCGCAAATCCTCGTCGCGAAAACATTTGGTGATTTGATAATACCGGTCAAAACCCGATATCATCAGAAGCTGTTTGAAAATCTGAGGTGATTGGGGAAGGGCGAACATTTTTGTTTTGTAGATTCTCGATGGAACCAGATAATCCCGTGCGCCTTCTGGTGTTGCCTTGGTTAGGACGGGTGTTTCGATATCGATAAATCCGTTCGCGGCCAAATAGTTTCTGGCTTTTAAATTGATTTCACTTCGTATTTTAAAATTTTTCTGTAATTTCTGGTTTCGTAAATCTAAATACCTGTATTTGAAACGCAATTCTTCGGATACCTTGGTACGGTTTTCCGGGAAGAAAGGTGGCAGTTCAGATTCACTCAGGATTTTAGCTTCTTCAGCAACCAGCTCTATATTGCCGCTAAATAGCTCTGGATTCGGACTCGATCGTCTGATCACTTTTCCGGTTACTGAGAGGATATATTCCCGACCCATTTGTTTGAGTAATTCTTTATCTTGAAATTTATCATTGAAAACCACTTGAAGAATTCCTTCCCTGTCTCTTAGATCAATGAAGGTGATACTCCCCAGTTCACGTTTAACCTGAATCCATCCATAAACAGTAATCCTTTTCCCGATGAATTTTTCATTTATTTTTCCGCAGTAGAATTCTCTTTTCAAATATTCTCTCTCAGCCATTGATCAAGCGCCTCACTTTTTATTTGGATTTGTTCTGTGGTCTTCAGGTTTTTTATTGAAATGGATTGGCTGCTGATTTCTTCCTCGGCGATGATAAACGCATAATCTGCACCAATCCGGTCGCATTTTTTAAATTGTTTTTTCATGTTTTTGGCATTGTAATCAATAAATACCGGGAACCCTTTTTTCCATAGATAAGTGGAGAGTTTAAGGGCTTTATGTTTGAATGAGGGGCTTTGGAAGACAATACAAATAATTTTTTTCTTTGAATCCGGTACCTGATCGAGATGAAGTATTAATCGTTCGATTCCCGCGGCAAATCCTGTTGCGGGTATTTCTTTTCCCCCCAGTTCCTGGAATAAATTGTCATAACGTCCGCCCCCCAGAAGGGCATCCTGTGCTCCCAATCGAACCGAGGTGATTTCAAATACGGTTCGGGTATAATAATCGAGACCTCTTACCAGTCGGGGATTGGATGTAAAAGGAACCTCTAAAATGGAAAGGGCTGACCGGACGCCAGCAAAATGATCATGGCATTGCGGGCATAGATAATCGGATATTTTTGGAAAATGATTGGAAATCTCAATACAGTGCGTATTCTTGCAATCAAAAATACGCAGGGGATTGGTGGTTATTTTCCGTTGGCAGTCCTCACATAATTCATCTCTTTTTTGTTGTGCTGATTCCTGAAGTTTTTTCAAAAATTCAGGCCGGCACTGCCGGCATCCTACTGAATTGATGTGTAGCTCGATATTCTGAATATTGATTTCCTCAAGGAATCCAAAGGCGGAAAAGATCACTTCCGCATCCACTTCAGCACTGGGATCTCCAAATACCTCAATGCCGAATTGATGAAATTGCCGATATCTCCCTTTTTGGGGTTTGTCGTATCGGAACATTGGACCAATATAAAAGAATCTCAACGGCACTATTTCCTGCACCAGATTATTTTCCAGGACCGAGCGTACCACAGAAGGGGTATTTTCAGGCCTCAGTGTAATGCTTCTGTTGGCTTTGTCTTTAAAGGTATACATCTCTTTTTGAACCACTTCGCTTTCACTTCCCGTTCCTTTATAGAAGAGTTCAGTGTATTCGAAAATGGGAGTCCTGATTTCCTGATATAAAAAACGGGAAAAATATTGTCTGATTTGTTCCTCAATAAATTGCCATTTTTTTATCTCTGGCAGGTAAAGATCTTTTGTTCCTTTCGGGGCTATTATTTCGGTCATAGGTATCCAAGTGATTTTAAGATTTCTAACTGTTCAGGTGAAATTTCATCCGGTTTACCTTTGATTTTGGTAATTGCCTTTGACACTTTGATGACTGAGTTCAGTAATTCGGCCTTTATCTTCTGGTTTATCTTCTGGTGATAAAGATTATTAATACCCAGCTGATCTTTTTCAAGATCAATAAATTCAAATTTTTGTTCTTCCGTCTGGGGATAATAGATGAACTGGTAAGGATATTTTATTATGGAAAAACCATCTGAATAGGCTTCAGGGGAATAGGTCTCCAAAAGAAGATGATTTGACTGATGGGTTTCAAAAAGTGATGTTCCTTGCATGAAATCAGGCTTTTCTTTATCAATAATATCAAGAAGAGTGGGCGCAATGTTTAAATTTGAAACCAGGTTTTTCTTGATCACGCCTTTCTCTTTTATCCCTTTGCCTGCCATAAATAGTGGTACCTGAAGATATAATTTGTTCAGATAATGGATATGTCCCACACACCGCCGGTGTTCTCCCAAGCCTTCTCCATGATCCCCCATGACAATAAAGACAGATTCCTGAAACATATGATTCTTTTTTAAGAATTTCATGAGTTGACCAAAGTGCTTATCCATGTATTGGATTTCCTGCTGGTAAAGCTCCCGACTGGCACGGAAATGTAAGGATAGTTTATAGTTGAATTGAATCGTTATTTTTATGTTCTGTTCTGTTTTGTTGATAAAAACCATTTCGGATCTTTTCCGTCTTGATAGGTAATGGCGTTTATTCCTGGGTCTAATTTCTCTCCAGTTTCTTGGAAGGTAAATCTCGATGTTATCTTTGGATGCCTCGGTGGAAAGTGAATAATTCATGAAGCTGATTCCCTTTATTCTGACTCCTCGTTTATCAATAAGCGATTGGGGATAGGTTGTTCTCATGCTTAACACGTTTTTCCCGGGTTTAATATCCAGCTCCAGTTTTATCAGAGCCTGATCAATGCTGTTGACGGAATATATGTTGTGGTTGTTGAAATAAATTGAAAAATTACCCTTATAATATGGAGGGAAATAGGGGGCATGGGGGTCTGATTAATGGATCCAGAAGAAAGCTTTTTTATCGGACATTTCTTTGATCATTTTGAAAGCATCCCGGTTGACTTCTTCTGCTGTTTTGTACCAGACATCGGGTCTGAAGTTTTCGATGTATTTGTCAAAACCATTGGATAGCCCGAAGTGGGTATTGAGTACTCCCAATGATATTACTGCTCCGGTTTGATACCCGCTTTCTTTAAACAATTGGGCAATTGACGGGTGGGTGGTTTTATTTATTTGTTTGTTGTTGTAGACTCTCAGGATATGAGGAGGAAGAGAATAAAATATGGAGGCATGGGAGGGAAGTGTTATGGGAATGAGGGAATAGGCATTTGAAAAGATGATTCCCTCTCCGGCCAGTTTGGCCAAATTCGGGGTGAGGGTGTTTTTGGAAAGGGAATAGTCCACGTGGTCTGCCCGGGTGGTATCCAGTGTGATGAGAAAGATATAAGTCGGTTCAGAAGATGGGGCTGCTCTGAAGGGATTAAATAACAGAAAAATGATTAATACCAGGGTAAAAATTGATATGATGGCAATATAAATTTTTTTTTTCATTGGGAAAATTCTTTTTTTAAAATATTGAGTATTTCATCCAGTTTATATGAGAGAACTTTTGTATCACCGATTACCGCCATATAATTGGCATCCCCGGTCCAGCGGGGAACAATATGAAGATGAAAATGATCCTTTATGCCCGCACCGGCGGATTGGCCGATATTCATACCGATATTGAATCCATCCGGGTGGAGATTTTTTTTTAAGATCCGGATGGATTTATTCATTAAGTCCCACATTTCAGTTGATTCTTCCGGTGCGATTTCATGCGGCGAGGAGATATGTTGGTTGGGAACAATCATCAGGTGACCGGTACTATAAGGGTATTTGTTCAAAATCACAAAGTATCTTTTTCCCCGATAACAGATTAATGAGCTTTTTTGATCGGATTGCAGGGCTTTACAAAACAGGCATCCTTTTTGTTTTCCAATTTGAATGATAAAGTCCCATCTCCACGGAGCTGATAGAAATTTCATTTCTTTTTATCTATTTCATTTTGAAGTAAATCACCAATAGTTGTCACGGGATCATTTTTTGATTTTAAATATTTCTCAATGTCTTCTCGCTCTTTTTTCTTATGAACAGCTTTAAAACTGAGATGAATTCTTTTTTTGTCAGGAATTGCGCTGATGATCAATGCTTCTTTTTCTTCTCCGATTTTGAGTTTATTATTGAGATCCTCAACAGAGAGACGTTCATCACTGACCTCTGGTATTTTTACAAATCCCTCGATATTTTTTGAAATTTCAACCTGGATTCCATTTTCAGTTATTTTTTTTATTTTAACCTTTAAAAGACTTCCGGGTTTGTGGGTATTGAAAAAATCTTTCCATTCGCTATCTGATAATTGCTTTGTTCCCAGTCTAACCTTATAATTGGCGTCCAGTTCATCGCTTAATATCATGAATTCAGTTTCCTTTCCTTCAGTTAAAAATTCGTTTGGGGAATCGATTCTGAAATAACTGATATCTGAGATTTTAATCATTCCTTCAACGTTTTTGTCCAGTCTGATAAACACCCTTGACTTCAGGATTTTTTTTACTGTTCCTTTAACAATATCACCAACCGAATACTTTTCCAGATATTTTTCTTCGGGTCGCATTTCCAGTTGTTTTAATCCCAGCTTTATTTTTTTATCCTCTTTGTTGAGTTCGATAACCTGGATCCATAATTTATCTCCCACTGCCACGTACTCTTCAACTGTTTGCGGTTTGCCCTCCCAGGTTAAGTCAGAGATATGAAGTAAGCCTTCTACACCTTCCTCTAATTCGATAAATGCTCCGAAATCGACTATTTTTATGACTTTGGCAACAATTTTTTTCCCCGGTGGATATTTTTTTTCGATATTTATCCAGGGATCAGGGTATTTCTGTTTGATGCCCAGAGCAATTTTCTGGTTTTCTTTATCAATATCAAGGATTTTTACTTCTATTTCATCGCCATTTCGTAATTTTTCTCGAGGGTGGTTGATTCGTCCGTAGGAAATATTTTCTTTGTGGATGAGACCATCGATCCCCCCGATATTTACAAAAGCACCGTAATCAGTGATACTGGAAACGATTCCTTTGGTAATATCTCCAACCTTAAGAGAGTTGAATAATTTTTTCACCTTTTCTTTTTTTTCTTCTTCTAAGATTATTCTTCTGGAAATAATACCCGATTTGTCTTTTGGATTTAATTTGGTAATCTTAAACCAGAATTCTTTTCCTAATAATTTTTGTGGATTCTTGATCTTTTTTATATCTGCTTGACTGATAGGTAGAAACATGTGAATTCCCATATCAACAATAAAACCTTTGTTATCATGAACCACTTTAATAATTTTGCCTAACACTGAAATATTATTTTCGTAGGCATGAACGACCTTTTCCCAGCCTTTGTTAATATCCAGTTCTTTTTTTGAAACTCTTATATAACCTTGTCTTCTGTTTATATTCTGGCATAGAACAGTTACTGTGTCACCAATTTTAAAATTAAAACTTCCATCCCAATCAAGAAGTTCATTTTTGTTCAGAATTCCTTCGGTTTTATGTCCGATGTCCAAGACAATATCATCGTCAACAATCTCGATTATCTTTCCCTTGACAGGAGTATCATATTCGATGGATTTCAGGTCATATTCTTTTATCAATTCTGAAAAATCTTCATCATTGTTGGTGTTTGGGTTTTCCTTTGGTTTATCCATGTTCAAATTCTCCTGTTAACACTCCTGTTAAAATAGAAATTATCATATAATAGATCGGTACTTTTGTCAATGAATTGTTCTGGTCGGGGGCAGAGTCATTGAATGTGTCTGGTATTTAGAGTAAAATAGAATAATAGTGAAAAAAAAAGGACTCGTATTTGTTCTGGTTCTCATTTCTTGCCTGTTTTTAATATATCAGCACAGTTTGAAATTTGATTTGATCTGGGACACAAAAACCTTTGTCAATGAAAGCATTCTTTTAAACAATGAAGCCTCACTTTTTTCCGCCTTTAAATACGGATATATCTATGGCCAGCTGGGAATGCAAACCCAGAGTTTTTACTACCGACCCATTGTTAATCTCTCATTCATGATTGAAAAGGAGATTTGGGGCCTGAATGGTGTGACGCTTCGGCTGACAAATATAATTATTTTTTCTCTGGCAATCTTCTTCTTGTTTTGGTTTTTAAAAAGACAGGGAGAGGGGATTCGATTCTCATCAATCGTTATGCTTCTGTTTGCCCTGTCTCCTTTAAATGTTGAGAATATTATTTGGATTGTGGGGCGCTGTGATCTTTTTCTTCTGCTGTGGGGGATGCTCACCTTTTTGTTTTTTCAGTTATTCCTGGAAAAGAAAAAAGTGGTTTATGTTGCTGCTTCTCTTTTTTTCTTTGCCCTGGGGATTTTTTCAAAAGAGACATTTGTCTTTTTCTGGCCCCTGCTTCTGGTTTATGAATGGTCGAAGCTAAAAAGGATTTCTCCATTTTATCATATATCCACTGCAGTTTTATCCATACTGTTTTACATCATAAAAATTGGTGTACTTGGTATTGGAGGGTTGCATTTTGTCGTGGGTTCCAGTGTGTTAGACTACATTAAAACAGCGATTTCGGTTTTTGGATATTATTCGAGAATTCTGCTATTCCCATTCTATTTTGATAATTTCAGCTTTGTTAATGAAGTGACTACGACCTGGTATATCTTTCTGGGGATTGTGATGGGAATTTTGATTTTAACGGTGTTTTATATCACAAAAAAGGATCGTAAAAATCTTTTTCCTCTCTCGCTTACTGTATTGTTCATGTGTCCCTATATCCTGCTGACTTTTACAACCCTGTGGCCATTCAGGATATCCTCCCGGTATATGATGATACCTTTTTTAGGAGTGATCTGGTTATTTACCCGTGCTATTTGCCGATTGAAAATCAAGTTTCAAAATATCATAATAATTTCCCTGGTTATACTGTTCGGTTCTGCAATTATATCCAGTACTCAACGCTATCGAACCGAACGAAATTTCTGGGAGGATGCATTAAAATCTCATTCTGATAACAGTTTTGTTTTGCAAAAAATGGCTAATATCTGTTATGAAGAAAAAGATGATTTTACTTCATTATATTACTATAATCAGGCTTTGAAATATCCCATGGGACAAACCACGGCAATTGAGATTTCGATCGGGCTGGCAAAACTGGCTTTTCAGCGTTGTGATTATCAAAAATCACTTGAATGGTTGAATCGATTCCACTTTAAGGTTTTGCCTTATCAGGAGTACCATATTATCAAATTGAAAGCCCTCATCTTGGTGTCTCTGGGAAATATAAATCAGGCAGTAAAGCTTCTGAAGGAAAATCTAAACGCTTACAGCGACAGAAGAGATATATATCATTTGTTATTTGAATTCCAAATTGGGTTCGAAAATTGGCTAAAGGCCAAAAATCTGGAAAATATGATTAAAATGAAATTTCCTCCACCATACCGGG
>DAOWKX010000134.1 GCA_030639705.1 Candidatus Aminicenantota bacterium | reverse complement strand
GGTATGATAAAAATGGCGACAAGATAAGCAAGGAGTCCTCCGCCACCGAATAATACCAGTAGTATTGTGATGATTCTGATAATGACAGGATCAATATCGAAATATTCTCCGATCCCCCCGCACACCCCGGCAATGATGCGATAATCACGGCTCCGGTACAATCGTTTCATCTCAATTCCTCCTTTTATTCATTTTTGTTATTGTTCTTTTATTCATAATAACGATTTTTCGGAGAAAAAGTTTATGGTGTGACCGATATTTGTTGTAGCAAATCCAGGGGTTGAAAATGGCAGTGTTTTTCATGACAGGTCTTTTTTTCGAAATACAGCGGTTTTGGCCAGGATGTCGTGGAGTGCCTGTTTTTTTTCTCCCAGAGCATAGATACATCCGAAAAAGACCGCTATGCCTGCAAATCCTCCGATGGCCCCCAGGAAAGTAATTCCGGTGATGCGACCGGCCAGATCAATTAATACAGAACAGTTCTTGATAACGAACCGGGGAAAATAAACCCACATATCCCCTGCTTTTCCATCCTGAGTCCCGATTTTTAATCCCAGGATCATCTTTCCGGGTGTTGCACCCAAAAAGGCTTCAAGAATCATGTAAAGGGTACTGAAATGAGCAATAAATAGCGATATTCTCAGCATTTCACCATAAGCTTCCTGTGATGCAATACTTGCTGTCAGAGTATCATTGTTTAACAGGGATTCAGTTAAATGACCTTTTATGAAAGCGGCGAAGGTGCTTTCCATGAACACTGACATCAGAATTGATGCCAAAAGGGTAATGATAAAACTGTCAATGATGAAAGCACCCAACCGGGGAACAAATCCGACTCTTTTTTTCAGGGATGCATCCATTTTTTATTCAATTAAAAAGCCAAAAAAAAGAAAAGTCAAGAATAAAATAAATCCCACTCATCTTATACCTTTACTATTCCCGGCCTGTTCATTTTTACTTCTGGATTTATTGATATCCGAGTTTTTTTCAAATTGATACAACTTTCCATTTTTTACGTGTAATAATCTGGGACCGTTGAATCCGAGTTTGAGTAATTCTCTCCTTAAACTGAGCATGAAAAATCCATGGGTGATAATCAATAATTTATGGTGATTTTCATCTGAAAAACAATAACCTGAGAAAAAGGTTCGTGCTCTGCGGTAGCTCATGTTTTTGGTTTCCGGCTGGGATTTGGAGTTGAAATACCATTGAAATCTTCCTATGACTGCCCAAAGAAATACCGGGATTTTTATTTTTGTGGAAAAACCCGCTTTTAGCGTTACTTCCCTGAGTAGATCAGTTCCGGTTATTTTTTGGTTATAGATGATTTTTGCTGTGTCAACTGCCCGTTTCATGGTGCTGGTAAAACAGGCATCCCATTCTTTAGTATTGAATGTGTGGCTTGGCGGGTTGACAGAGGCATTATTATAGGACTTCATATTCTGGTTGAAAGTCTCTGAGTCGCTCCATTTTTTAAAATTAAAATTCACCGGGAAATGCCTCACGAGACCTATAATCATTTTGATAAATGCCTGTATTGAATCATTTATTATAATCTTTTTTCCACAACTCCGGGTCAATTTTTCGGGTTTCTCCTGACAGTGAAAGGCCTATAACCATATAGATGAATAGAATTGAAATCTTTTTTTTCATTTTATGTTCCTCTGGAATGAAATTTCTTTAATCTCAGTCATAACAAATAGGTGAAAAAAAGTCAAATGGATAGGGATTTTAATATCTGAAAAGATTGAATTCAAATTGAAGTGAAATCCATTTTAATATATACTGAAGATTAATTATGAAAAATAAGAACCTGTTTATTGGTCTGGTTTTTGTGTTTATCCTGGGATTCATCTTCCTGGTGATCAAGACGGTGGAAAAAGATCCCTCTGGATTTAATATAATCTGTATGGGAGACAGCCTGACCGAAAGTGAATTCGGATACTATCCCAGACACCTCCTGGGATTGTTAAAGAGGCAGGGATTTAAGGCAAATGTTTATTCTGCTGCACAGACAGGGAATACCTCTGGAGAATATCTTGATTTTTTGAGACGTTCAAATCTGTTAAAAAAAATCAGGCCTGATTTGGTAATCCTTATGCTGGGAACCAAT
>DAOWKX010000173.1 GCA_030639705.1 Candidatus Aminicenantota bacterium | reverse complement strand
GCTCTCCTTCAATGATGATGTTTCCCTTATGTATGATGATTATCCTGTCGGCGTATTCCACTTCATCCAGGTTGTGTGTGCTCACCAGTATGGTTTTCCCTGTTTTTTTTAGTCTATAAATTTCCATCCAGAAGCTTCTTCGGACTTCGGGATCCACACCTGATGTTGGTTCATCCAGAAAAATGATTTCAGGATTTGGCATCAGGCAGACGAAGAGGGAGATTTTTTGTTTGATGCCCGGAGGAATATTCTGGGTTTGTTGATTCAGCATTGTCAATGAAATTATTTTTTGAATTTCCAGTTTTTTTTCCATAATTTTTTTGCCGGATAATCCTGAAATTCCTCCGAAAAATTCAATATTTTCCAGAGAGGTGAGCAATGGATAGAGAGAAAATTTCTGGGACATATAGCCCATGATTTTTTTTACTGTTTTCCGGTGTTTTCGGATATCCTGGCCTTGAACATAAACATGTCCCGAAGTTACCTTTAACAGGCCGTTTATCATTTTAATGACGGTTGTTTTCCCGGCGCCATTGGGGCCCAGAAAGCCCAGAATTTCACTTTTATGAATCCTGAAGTTAATATGATTGACAGCGATAAATTTACCAAATTTTTTGGTCAGGTTCTGAACTTCAATGATGGGTGGCATGGACTCCTTCTTTGCTGGCTTTGGATTGTCTTTCGTAAAACAGAAAGATATCTTCAAGTTTTGGAGATTCCTCTGTTATTGAAATTGAAGGGATCAGTGAAAGGTGGTTTTTATCTGATATCTGGATGTATTTAATATGTTTCCCCCGTATGTATACGGCATCTTTCAACTCTTTCTGTTGGCTTAATTGATCCATGATTTCAAAAATATTTCCCTGCGGTAAAATCGTATATAACTTTGCCGGGAAATGATCTTTGATTTCCTGTAACCTGCCTTTTTTAACAATCTGTCCATCTTTAATAAAAATAACGTTGTCGCTTTGTTCGGCTTCGTCTAAATAGGGAGTGGAGATAAATATGGTTTTCCCTTCCTGTTTCAGGTCTTTGATAATTGAAAAGAATTCAATCCGGGAAAGGGGATCAACTCCGGTTGTGGGTTCATCCAGCAGGATGAGTTCGGGTGCTGACAGCAGGATTGTTGATAAGGAGAGTTTTTGTTTCATCCCCCCTGATAAAGCCCGGGCTCTTCTTTTCCTGAATTGAATCAGTCCTGTGGCCTCCAATAATCTTTTTTTTAATGAGTCTCTTTTCAGAGGGGGGACCTGATGAATATCAGCGTAGAAGTTCAGGTTTTCCTCAACAGTCAAATCCGGGTAGAGCGAAAAGCGTTCCGGCATGTATCCGGTGATAGAGGTGATTTTTTGGAAATTATCATCGATATTTTCATTTTTAAAAGAAATGATGCCGGAATCTCTTTTTATTAAACCGATCAGTATTTTGAAAATAGTTGATTTTCCGGCTCCATCAGCACCGGCAATGGTGGTGATTTGATTAAAGGGTATTTCCAGTGATATATGATCCAAGGCATTGATTTTTTTAAATGATTTGCACAGGTTTTCTATTCTGATCATTTTATTTTTTGTTTAGAATAATCGTGACCGTCATACCGATTTTAAACAGATCATTCTCCCTGTCAATGGCAATTTTCACCTCATAGAGGAGTGATTTTCGTTCTTTTTCAGAAATGACATATTTGGGTGAAAATTCAGCTTTTTTCCCGAAGTAACTTACCACTCCGGTGAGCTCTTTCTCTTCCAATCCGTCTACAATAATTCGGGCCCTCTGACCCAGTCGAAGGCATGCCATTTCCTGTTCTTCGATAAATATTTCTACATGAAGACTGGCAGAGTCAAGAATATCGACCAACGGGGAATTCGGGAAAATGTTTTCTCCCTCAGATATGAATTTTTCCAATACGATTCCCTTGACAGGCGATTTCACCCGGTGATCCTTCATTATCAGCTGAAGGTATTCTTTCCGGTTTTCATTTTTTTGGGTTTGGATGTCCAGGGTGTCCAAAGATTTCAGAATTTCATACCGGGATGTTTCTGCTTCCATTAACTTGAGTTCCATGGACTCCAGTTTTTCTCCTGATATGGAATTCCTTTTTTTCAATCTCTTGAATCTCTGAACTTGATTCTTGAGATAGGCAACATTTGAATGGAACAGTTTAAGCCGTTTTTCCAATTTCAGGGTATTAATTTCTATCTCCTTGGCTGCGATACTCAGCTCTTTCAGTTTGTTTTTGGTTTTATCGCTATTGATTTTGATTAATAGATCGTATTTTTCTACCCGATCACCTTCTTCTATCTCAATTTTTTCAACCTGACCGGAAACCATGGATTTGATACTCAGAATATTACCATCCACTATACCGGGGGCTTTTATTTCAACATCTTTTACATTGCTGCAAAAAGAAAAAAACGCAATCGAAACAGTGATTCCAATTATTTTTTTCATATTTCCTCCTGAAACCTATCATGAAGTATGCCGATCAGTTTATTGATATTTACTTTGATTATTTCGACCTGCAACTGGTATTCTTTTTCCATCGAAATATAGCGTTCCGTTGCTGTGAATGAAGCCAGATAATCCTTATTGGAGATTTGCTGTTCCTGAAACAATTCTTTTTTCAGCTCAATTTCTTCCCGGGAAGTTCTGATTAGATTCTCGATGATTTCCAACCTGTTTTCAGCGGATTTTTTGGCTTCAAACAATTGGCTCAGATGTTGTTCGGCTTCCTGATTAAAATTCTTTTTTTTATTTTTTACTTTTTCCACTGAATAATTGAGAATCTTCAGATTCCTTTTTCGTTGGTTCCAGTTAAATAACTTCAAATCAAAGCTGACACCTCCCTGAAAGTAGAATGACCAGTCATTACTAAAATAATCAATGCCCGGCCTGCCATAATGGATTTCAGCAAAACCGACCAATTGAGGTAAATATTCGCCGCTGGTTATTTTTTTTTGAATTTGGAATAGTTGAATCTGATTGTTCAAAAATCCGAGAAATGGATGATTTTGCTTGAAATATGATACCAATTCCCGGTGGGTTTTTATTTTTTCTCTGTAATCTTCATTGATATCTTCAACATTCAAATCACAAAGGAATTTAAAGTATATTTTTTCCTGGGAAATAAGCTTTCTGATCTCTTCCAGATTGAGTAATTGTTCCTGGATCCGGGATTCTGTTTCCAATAAATCACTCTTTTTTACCAGATCTTCCTGGTAAAAATCCTTCAGCTTTTTATGATGAAGTGTGAGGCTTTTCAGCAGGGCTTTTAAAGAGTCCAGTTTACTGACCAGACGTCTATAACTGAAATATGACATTTTTATTCGGGTGATGATTTCAATTGTATTCAAACGGGTGTTGTTTTTTTCCATTTCGAATTGAATATGTTTCAGTTTTGCTTGGTTGGGAAGGATATTACCGGTAAATAGTGGCTGGGTAATGGCCAGCTTTAAATCATAATTGTGTTTGGCACCGACTATTATGGGTTCCATGGGGATGGATATTCCCTCATTGATTTGCACATCGGAAAACGTGATTTCCATTTGCTGGGATTTGAACACATAAGATCCTCCCATATGCAGGGCAAACCATTTTTGCATGTCTCTGTTTTTTTTCTCCAGCTTCAGGCTTTTCTGCTCCAGGAGATTGTTTTGGATGGTAATATTTTTTCTGATACCGTTTTTAATGGCCTGCTGAAGAGGAATTTTTGCCAGTACCAAGTAACAATTGACCACAACAAGTACAAATATAGTGATTTTTTTCATTTTAACATTCCCTGTTTTAAAAGATTTATCACACTTTTTATTCTTTTCTGGATAAATTGTTGATCGCCGATTTTCTGGTTGAAAATGGTTTCGATGATGGGCCTGGCGATGAAGGCAAACAGACAGAGGGAAATGATATTAATCATAAAATGAAGGGGATCGCTTTCTGATATTGCCCCTTTGTCATACCATTTCTTGATTTTTTTTAAAACCATCTGAGGGCCCTGGTGGAATTCCGTTCCAATGGTCTCTTTGAAAGTCGTCTTGATCATATCGGTTCGTTGAATTAAATCAAAGGCAATCATTTTAATAAAATCCTGATTTTCAGAAAAGAAGTTGATATAAATTTCCGGTAGTTTTTCCAAAAAACCCTTGGGATTCCGTTCCAGCAAAATTATGTTACGAATCTTTGGAAGGATCTTCCTGACTGCATGCCTTAGAACTTCCTGGTAAAGATTCTCTTTGGAGGAAAAATAATAAAACAACATCGCTTTATTGATTTCAGCTCGGCTGGCAATTTTATCCATGCGGGTTCCGGAGAAACCCCAGGAAGAAAATTCTTTCAATCCGGCGTTTAATATTCTTTCTTTGGCATCTTTTTTTTTACCCATTTTAACCAACTGGTTGGTTTAACCATATGGTTAATATATTTTAACTTACTTATTTTGTCAACAAAAAAATTTTTTTTCTTGACTATTTATTTTTTATTTGTTAAATTTACTATCTAGGAGGTCAAATGGGTGCGGAAGTAGGTATGGACCAAAAATCTGAACCGAATGTGGTTCCGTTATGTGATATCTTGCTGGTATTATTAATCATATTTATGGTCATTACCCCGGTGGCACAGAAGGGGATTGATATCAATTTGCCGGAAATGGGTGGGGAACAGACTGGTATTACCAGGGGAGGAATCGTTTTGACATTGGAACAGGATCTTTCGGTAAAGATTAATCAGATTCCCACCACCATTGATTTACTGGAAAACGAACTGCGAAATATATATCAAACCAAGACCGATAGAAAAATTTTCATCAGAGCCGATGAAACTGCTTCCTACAAGGATGTATTAAGAGTGATTGATATTGCCAAGGGAGCAGGCATTGAAGTTGTCGGTGTGATGCTTGAAAGATACAGCTCCACAGCAGAATAAACCTCCAAGAATAATCACATTTTTTTTTCGATAATCCAAAATAAAAAATTACCTGTTATTTTTTAGTCATTTCCATTACCCAATTCCAGTAAAAATACGATACCCATACTAAATCGGACCTGAAATCGGTTTTATTTTTCCCAATGAGTTGAAATTATCTCCAAAAAAGGGTAAAATAGAAGCCAAATAATGTGAGAAAATGAGTAACATTTCGGAAATTCAGTTAAATGAAAGTCATGATTATTCATCATGGTTTTTAGAAACGGATTCTTCAAAAAGATGTGTTCATGGTTTTGTCAGGGATAGGAGGTAATGAACGATGGCATTAAGTGCTGAAGAAAAGGAACTAAAAAAGATTACTACCGGGTTTGATAAAGCAATCCAGGCTTTTCACAAAAAAGAGTTTCAGAAAACATTTGATTTGCTGAATCAAATTATTGATGGCTATAAAGACTCCGAATACGAAAGTGTTCTGGAAATCCAGACCCAGTCAAAAGCCTACAGAGTTCTGGCCGATTTACAGCTGACTCCTCAAAAAAAGTCACTGAAGACCGATGAAGATTATATCAATGAGGGGATTTATTATCTCAATGTCGGTAACCTGAACCAGGCCCTGAAATTGTTTAACGATTTGTTGGAAAAAAAGAAATATAAAGATCCATATGTATTTTATTTAATGGCTTCGGTGTATGTTAAACAGGATGATCAGACCAATGCATTAAAATATTTGAAAAAGTGTGTATCCAAGGACGATTCCTATAAGATTATTGCCTACAATGAACCTGATTTTGATTCAGTCTCTGAGAATGAGGAGTTCCTGTCCTTAGTCGAATGATAATTGCTACTTTTGATCCTGGGAAAGTTGAGCTAAAAAAAACGATTTTCAGGGGTGAAGATTCAGTTTTCTGGATGTCCCGGATTTTCAAGGAAGTTAGATTTTTTCCCCTGGATCAACTGGATTCGGATTTTGATGTGTTGCTGGTTTTTGATCTTTCAAAATTCATTGAAATAAATTCCCGGGCTGTGAAAGAGCTCATCAGAATATTGAGTCGACAACAAACTAAAAGAATGATTTTCACTCTGAAAGGATTCCCTTTTTTTGCTCTTTCTAAACCAGCGATAAAAAAATTTCAAATAAAAATGGAGAGAGGTATTTGCCGGAGAATAGAGTCTATCGATGAGATGACTCTTGAAACCCTGAAGAACAGTTATTCTGTATGGGATATATCATCGAATTTCTTAGAGATTGAACGGTTCGTTGTGAGTAATCAGATTTCCAGACTCACCAGGCAAAATGTGTTGATTGATGATTACCGTAATTTTTTTATTGAAGGGCGTGTTGAAATTGGCAGGGGATCACGAATTGGTTCAGGTGTCGTGATCAAAGGAAAAAGTAAAATTGGAAAGAATGTCATTCTATATCCCAATTCTTACATCGAGAATACCATCATTGAAGATAATTGTGTGGTTCTTCCCGCTTGTGTTTTACGGGATTCGGTTCTGGAAAAGAATGTTCAGGTGGGTCCTTATACCCATTTAAGAAATCATGCGGTCATCCGCAGAGGAGCAAAAACAGGTAATTTTGTTGAAGTCAAGAAAAGTATTCTGGGTAGAGGGTCCAAGTCCATGCATTTAGCCTATCTCGGTGATGCCACGATCGGAGAGAATGTGAATATCGGTGCCGGTACCATTACCTGTAACTATGATGGCAAAGAGAAACATCTCACCCGGATCGAAGATAATGTATTTATCGGTTCGGGAACTGAACTGGTCGCACCCATTCGGATAGGAAAGAACAGTGTTGTGGGGGCTGGATCTACAATTACAGATGATGTGCCCGATGATTCTCTGGCCATTGCCAGGGAGCCCCAGGTTAACAAAAGGAACTGGGTAAAGAAAAGTAAAAAAAGACTTTTGTAAGAAATAAGCGCTTAAGGCTTTCTCATCAACAGGGGCTGATATCCGGTTGACTTTTTCAATAATATGCTTTAATATTAACTATGAATGGAGGAGATCAGATGACACGCAAATTAATCAAGCCTGACCTCATAGAGATAAAAAAAATTTCCAAAAAAGATGGCCGGAAGAAACCGCCGCCCCCCTATAAAACCCATGCTGAAAACTATTATTATATTAAGCAGATGAACAATAAAACACCCATGGTGATCGAGTTGATTAATGGAGAAGTTTTAAAAGGTCGAATTGAATGGTATGATAAAAGTTGCATTAAAATAAAGCAGATAGATGAAAAAAATTTCATTCTATTTAAGAGTGCTATGAAATATATGTATAAAGATCCTGATTTCTTAGATGAAGTGACTGAATCAATCAAAAGATGATTCATACTAACATATTAGATTAAAAGGTTGAACAGACTCATTGCAGTTACTTTGGGGGATCCGGAGGGTATCGGACCGGAGATTATTTATAAAACTTTTTCCCGGTTTCATCCCCGCAGTTCTGTGATTATTGTCGGGAATATTAATCATTATCGAGATAAAAATATTCAGGTAATTTCCGGAATAGATGAGATAAAGAAGAGGGGTGTGTTCTTTCTTCATATTGACAAACCAGCGAGTGAAACAGATGAATCATTTGGTTATGTCAGAAAAGTCGTTGATTTAGCCCGAATAAAAGCGGTCCAGGCTCTGGTTACCGGACCGATTTCAAAAAAAAACTGGCTTGAAAAAGGAATTCAATATAAAGGACATACTGATCTGCTAGCCCATCTCACCGGAGTAAAAAGGGTCGGGATGTTTTTCTGGACTGAAAATATGAAGCTTGCCTTATATACTATTCATATGCCTTTGAAAGAGATTTTTAACCAAATCCGGGAAGAGAAGATTGTCAGTTTTATGCGTTTTGTCAACTCTGAACTGACCCGTTTGTTTTCAAAAAAATTCACTTTTTTTATCAGCGGATTGAATCCACATGCCGGAGAAGAAGGCCATCTGGGAGATGAAGAGATCAAAGAGATCAACCCCGCTGTTGAACGCCTGGCCGCTGAAATGGATATCAGGGGTATTTTACCGCCCGACACGGTATTTTTAAAAGCCCGGGAGGTTAGGGATTCGGTGGTTGTCTGCTGGTATCATGATCAGGGTTTGATCCCCTTTAAACTGCTGCACATGCGTTCCGGGGTTAACCTTACCCTGGGATTACCATTTATACGGACGTCTCCGGATCACGGAACTGCGTTCGATATTGCCGGGAAAAATATTGCCGATCCCACCAGCATGAT
>DAOWKX010000222.1 GCA_030639705.1 Candidatus Aminicenantota bacterium | reverse complement strand
TGCCTGGGTTACAGCGATTGTGTGGAAGCCTGTAATTTTGATGCTATTCATATCGGCAAAGAGGGGCTGCCGATTATTGACCGGGAGAAATGTACGGCCTGCGGATTATGTGTCAAGGCCTGCCCCAAGTATTTGATTGAATTACACCCGGTGTCCCGCAGATTTTTTGTGTTCTGTAAATCGCTGGATAATCCCAAAAACTCCAGGAAAAATTGCAAGAATGCCTGTACCGGATGTATGATCTGCATCAAGGGTGCCAAAACCGGCGAAATCGTGGTGGAAGATAACCTCTCCCGGATTAACAACCTTGATATCCTGGAGAATGAGGAAGCCATGCAGTGGATAGGCAAGTGTCCCACCAAGGCCATCGGATTCCTTGAAGAAGTCAATCATAATTAAAGTATAATAAAATTATTAAAGGTATAGGGGCTCTCACATGAGTCCCCTCCGTTTTACTCAGAACCAGGAATTAGGGGAGATTCCAAGAAAATAAAAAAAAAGTTGACAAATTAGAAAAAGGATACTATACTATAGTTTAATAAATGACTATCAGTCAGAATAAATATTGTGTTCTATTATCAAACTTACGGTCATAATATCAGATAGGAGGTGAAAATGGGAATAACCGAACGTCGGGAAAGAGAAAAGGAGCAACGCCAGAATGCCATTATCGATGCGGCTGAGACGGTTTTTTTCTCAAAAGGAGTTGAAAATGCCACCATGGATGAGGTGGCCGAACAGGCAGAACTGAGCAAGGGTACCCTTTATCTTTACTTCCAGAATAAGGATGATTTATACCATGCCATTATTCTTCGTGGACTCAATCTTCTTCATTCTTCATTTGAAGAAGCAGTAGTCAAAGAGGAGAAAGGAATCGATAAGTTGAATGCTATTGGAAGGGCCTATTATGATTTTTACAAACAATACCCGGAATATGCCAATGCCATGCTGCACCATGAAGGACATAAGATTGATATCGAATGCAATGAGAAAAATCCTTTTGTTGCTCATTGTAATGAAACCGGAAACAAGTTGTTTGGATTTATGCAGGAGGCTGTTAAAACCGGAATCCAGGATGGAAGCCTTCGTCCCGATCTTAATCCATTATTGGTATCCGTTGTGTTGTGGGCCCATTCCAACGGTATCATGCAGATTATCGAATCCAAGGGAGAGTTCTTTGAAAAAATGATGGGCATAAAAAGAGAAGATATTATGGATTATTCATTTCAGTTAATGAGATGTTATTTAAAGAACAATCCCGGATGAAATGGAGGTTTGGATGAGAAAGATTTCATATTTATTATTTTTGATACTGGTGGTGGTTGGCCTGACCCTGGCCTCAAAAGAATTGACTGTTTCCGGTGTCGATGGGTTTAAAAATGTTCTGGATCATTATATCGAACTGGGGTTGAAAAACAATCTGGTTTTGAAACAGGAAGAATTTTCCCTGAAAAAGAGTCTACTGGCCTTAAAAGAAGCCAGAGGAATGTTTCTCCCAAAAATTTCGATTGAAGCCCGTTATTCCTTGGCAGGGGGAGGAAGAATTATTGAATTTCCGGTTGGTGAGCTGATGAATCCTGTTTATGAAAGCTTAAATCAATTACTGGGTATTCATAACCAGCCTGCGCAATTTCCCACCGATATTGAGGATGAGATTATTCCATTCCTGCGTCCCCGGGAACATGAGACCAAAATTAGGCTGGTTCAGCCCATTTTTCAGCCCCGAATATATTACAATATCAAAATCAAATCAAACCTGAGAAAGATTCAGCAGGCCCGGATTGATACATTTAAAAGACAATTGATTTCAGATATAAAGACTGCATATTTTACTTATTTAAAAACCCTTAAAATTAAGGAACTTTTAAATACCACCCGGGAATTACTTGAAGAAAACCTGAATGTCAGCTTGAGTCTATACAGGAACCACAAAGCAACCGAAGAGATTGTTTTCCGTTCAAAGGCAGAACTCAGCAGAATAGACCAGAAGATTGCAGAAGCAGAGAAAAATATTAAACTTTCTGCTGCCTATTTTAATTTTTTAATAAACCAGCCACTGGATAATGAGATCAGTGTTGTGCCGGAGGGTAAAATACTGTTCAAGGATAAATTAAATCCAAAAGAACTTGAAGATCACGCCATTAACCATCGTACAGAATTTCTGCAAATACAGGGTGCCATAGATGCGGCCAGTAACCATATCAGACTCCAGGGCTCCCTGTTTCTTCCAAGCGTGTCAGCAGTGTTAGATTATGGTTTTCAGGGAGAAAGTTACCGCTTTACCGGGGAGGATGATTTTTGGATGGCCTCAATGGTATTAAGCTGGAATATTTTTAATGGCTTTCAGGATTCAGCCAAGAAAATTCAGGCCAAAATCGAAAGAAAGAAACTTCAAACTCAGCTCTTTGAATTACAACAAAAAATCAGAATGCAGGTAAGGGAAGCCTATCATAACCTGGTGGTGGCCCAAAAAACCATTCAATCAACTAATGATGGTCTTAACAGCAGGAAAGAGGCCTTTCATATTATCTCCAAAAAATATGAGCAGGGAATGGTCCCTCAGATAGAGTATATTCAGGCACGGGATAATTATACCCATGCCGGGATAAACAACATTATTGCGGTTTTTGACTATCATATTAAAGAAGCACAACTTGAACGTGCTTCGGCTTACCATAAATTATAAAGAAAGGAGATAGAGTGATGAAAAAAATATTTTTTTCCTTATTTTTGGTTGTGGCTCTTTTGGCATTGATTTACTTGGGTTGTCAATCCGGAAATAATCATGATAATCAAAAGGTGGTGATCCCGGTTACACTGGGGAAAGTGGAAAAAAAGGAGATATCCATCCCCATTCGAACCAGCGGTAGATTAAATCCCAAAACCCAGATCAAGCTGTCTTTTAAAACCGGAGGAATTATAGAAAAGATTTATGTTGATAGAGGAAGTTCTGTGAAAAAAGGACAGCTCCTGGCTTCCCTAAATCTGGCTGAAATCCAAGCCAGGTTTAATAATGCCCGGAATGGGTATCTAAAAGCTGAGCGAGATGTAAAAAGGGCAAAAAACCTGTATCGGGATAGGGCAGCTACTCTTGAACAATACCAGAATGCCAGGACAGCATTTGATGTAGCCCAATCCAATTTAAAAATCGCCCGGTTTAATCTGGAACGTTCAGTGATCAAAGCACCCTACAGGGGGAAAATTCTAAGGAGACTGGTTGAGGTCAATGAGATGATTGGCGCAGGTCATCTGGTTTTTGTCTTTGGTTCTACTGAGAACCGGTGGGTGGTGAAGGCCGGTGTATCCGGAAGAGATGTAGTTATGATTAATATAAACGATAAGGCACAGATAAAATTTGACGCCTATCCAGATAAAATTTTTTCGGCAACGGTATCTGAAATATCCGAAGCCGTTGATCCGGTAAGCGGAACAATTGAAGTTGAACTGGAGATCAACGATGCGGGATTGAAACTGGTGGCTGGTTTTATAGCCCGGGTGGATATTATTCCAACCAAAAAGAATTTGTATACATTGATACCTATAGATGCCCTGGTAGAAGGTGAAGGTAATATTGCCTTTGTCTTTACGGCAGAGGGTGACAAGGCAAAAAAAATAAAAATACGGATTGCCCATTTATTTAAGGATAGGGTGGCTGTCGATGCTGGACTTGAGAGTATAGAGCATGTAGTCACTGATGGTGCTGCTTATTTAAATGATGGCATTACTATAAAAATAATTGATTGATTTTGTGAGGCTCTAATGAGATTACCGAAAATTGCCATTGATAATTACCAGTTTACTTTAGTTGTTATTATTCTCCTGGTATTATCTGGGATTGTATCATTTATGACCATGCCCAGAACCGAAGATCCGCCGGTGTCAAAGCCCGGATCCAGTGTAATTGTTTTGTATCCAGGTGCTACTCCGGCTGATATGGAGCAATTGGTCACGACTCCTATAGAAGAGGCAGTCAATGAACTGGAGGATATAAAAAAAATTGAATCCAATTGTGAGGATGGCCTGGCAGTCATTCAGGTGGAATTCTTTTTCGGCGGAGATCCGGATGATAAATTTGCCGATGTCAATGAAAAGGTCAACAGCATCCGGGATGAATTGCCGGCTGACCTGCTCAGCCTGCAGACCGTCAAATGGACCATTGAAGACACCAACTTTCTTCAACTGGCCCTGGTTTCAGAGGATACTGATTATCGTGAAATGGAATATCGTGCAGATAATTTAAAAAAGCGATTGGAAAAAATCAGCGGTGTCCGGAGGGTAAAAATGTGGGCTTATCCCGAACAGGAGGTTCGAATCGCTCTCAACCTGGAAAAGCTGGCTCAGATGAAAATTTCATTAAATCAGGTTATTGGTGCCATCCAGAGTGCCAATATAAATATCCCGGGAGGAAATATCAATTCTGGAAGCAAGCGTTTCAACATCAAAACCAGTGGTTCTTTTGAGTCCATCGAAGAGATTAAAAACATTGTTGTTCATTCTAGCGGAACCAAAATTGTTTTTTTAAAGCATGTTTCTGATGTTTTCCTGGGTTATGAAGACAATAATTATTTTGCCCGTTTTAATGGTCAGAAGGCTGTCTTTATTACGGCAAACCAAAAAAAAGATACCAATATCTTTACCATCATGAAGAAGGTAAATTCTGTGATTTCAGATTTCAAGCAGAAATTACCTCAATCCATATCATTACATTGTGTTTATGATCAATCAAAAAGTGTTGATAAGAGACTGGATAGTTTTTTTTCTAACCTGGTACAGGGAATTTTTCTGGTTGGAATTATAATTTTACTGACCATTGGCCTGCGCGGTTCCTTTATTGTCATGTTGGCCATTCCCTTTTCCATTTTTATTGCCATCGGATTTGTTGACCTGAGCGGATTCGGAATACAGCAGATGACCATTGCCGGACTGGTTATAACACTGGGACTCCTGGTTGATAATGCCATTGTCATGACAGAAAATATATCCCGGTTTATTAACCTGGGTGAAAACAATCGCAATGCAGCGATTAAAGGAAGCAAACAAATTGGATGGGCTATTGTATCCGCAACAGCTACTACCGTTCTTGCTTTTTTACCCCTTATTATGATGCAGGATGTTTCGGGGGAATTCATTCGAAGTATGCCGGTTACGGTCATATATACCCTGCTGGCCTCATTACTTGTTGCCTTGATATTTACTCCTTTTATATCTATTAAACTTCTTCGAAAAAAGAAAAAAAAGAGTCGTTTTCAGGATTTGATAAGCCGTTTTATTGAGAATCGTTATCGCAAATGGCTAAACTTTTCGCTTTCCAAACCCGGGATTATTCTGGGCCTGGCTATAGTTGTTTTTCTGAGTAGTTTGGCACTTTTTCCTCTGATCGGTATCAGTTTTTTCCCCAAAGCAGAAAAAAATCAATTTTTCATTGACATCTCCGCTCCTGAAGGAACTGCCATTGACAAAACCGATAAAGTAGCCCGGTATGTGGAGGCATATCTGCAGTCTCGGAAAGAAGTAAAAGACTTTGCCACAAGTGTTGGGCGCACCAATCCCCAAATCTACTACAATATCATGGACAAACAAGGCAAAACCACTATCTCACATATTTTTGTTCAGTTGAAAGATATTTCTAGGGTGAAAATGGAAAAAATGATTGATGAATTCAGGCAAAAATTTAAAGATTACCCCGGTGCAAAGATTAAAATCAAAGAACTGGAACAGGGTCCTCCGGTTCAGGCGCCTGTGGAAATCAAAGTATTGGGAAAGAAAGTTGAAGTGTTAAAGAAAATTGCTGGAGAAATCCAGTCTATTTTTGAAAAGACCGAGGGTCTGGTTAATATCAACAATCCTTTAATGACTTCGAAAACCGATATTCAGGTTGATATAAACCGTGATAAGGCTGGTATGTTAGGGATTCCGCTGGCAGATATTGATCGAACCATCCGGATGAGTATTGCCGGATTACCCATATCCAAATATCGGGATAAAGAGGGAAAAGAGTATGATATTGTGGTGCGGTCAATCATTGACGAAAGGCCTGATCTGAATATTTTTGATCAGATATATTTTACTTCAGTCAGCGGAGCATATATTCCTTTGAGGCAGATTGCAACTTTGAAATTAAAGTCCAGCCCGGCCAATCTCAATCACTTCAACCTGGAGAGAAGTGTTACCTTAACAGCAGATGTATTACCCGGTTTTTCAGTCAATCAATTATCCAATAAAATCATTTCCAAACTTGATCGCTATCAATGGCCGGATGGATATGACTATTATGTCGGGGGTGAACAGGAAAGTCAGGAGACATCTTTTGGCGGAATGGGAAAAGCCGTCATTATCGCCATCATAGCCATATTTGCCGTTCTGGTGCTTCAGTTTAAATCCTTTTCCCAGCCTTTGATTGTCTTCTCTGCCTTACCCCTGGCCATTATCGGGTCCATTATTGCACTCCTGTTAACAGGAAACACCTTTTCCTTTACCGCATTTATCGGGCTCATCAGCCTGGTGGGCATAGTGGTTAATAATTCAATTATACTGGTGGATTACAGTAATCAATTAAGGCGCGAGGGTAAAGATTTAGTCACTGCGATTAAAGAGGCTGCTGAAACCCGCTTTACTCCCATCATATTGACCACAGCAACCACCATCGGAGGTTTGTTACCCCTGACCCTTCGGGGAGGAACCCTGTGGGCACCGATGGGCTGGACCATTATCGGCGGATTGTTAACCTCAACCGTGCTCACTTTAATTGTGGTGCCGGTATTATACCGGATGTTTACATCCAACCAGTCATAAGTTTACTGGCAACAGATGGTTTTCAGGGGAGATTATCTTCATTATTCAATTAATTGTTGGATATTTTCATCAAATAACCTGAGTACATGTTCCTTAACCCTTAATTCACCATCAAATTTTTCGCAAGCTGTAGTCGCTATCCCTTTTCACTTTACCCAAAAACGTTTCTCGTTTTTGGGAGCGTCTCATCCCATTTTCGATATTGGCGAGAAATGGGATTCGCAAGCCGTTCAAAGGGAAGCCGACACGCCTTCTTAATTTTGATTTTGGGGAAATATCCAAATTTAGGTGGTGGATTTTGGATGATTGATTTAATGTTCTTTTGCCTTAATCCAATATATTTCAAGGCGAAAAGGTCCCGCCGCTTGATCGGAAATCAATATCCCGATTCGCTTGATACGGGATTGATCAAGTACAGGCCAGTCTCTTACCACCTGACGGCGTAAATAGGGAATAAAAGAACTAAATGGTAAAAAAACAGTCATAAGCCTGTTTCTACGGCTATTAAATCCAGCCTGGTAATGGACACCATCTAGGTCGGTATGGTTATAAATCCGGACTTTATAGTGTTTTCCATCTCCTTTTAAACGTAATAACAATCCCCCATAAGACCGTAGTTGAAGAGTGGTGGGCGGGCAATAGGTAAGGCAAAAATTCTGATAGCGGAAGGGTGTTAATATTCCGGAGAATACAATTGCTTCACCCGGGGTTGAAATTATGTCGGCTGTGGAAGTGCCTCCGATAATACTGTCGGTGACTATTTTCCATTTTTCCCCCTGATCAGGATTTCTGAAATCAAACAGAATACTGCTTGATTTTTTATCTCTGAGTGTTCCGGACAGCTGAAATGAAAAAAATATTATTGTGATAAATAACCATTTTGTTATAAAAATTAAACGGCAAGTCAGCTCAGATTTTTGTTTTTTATTTATCACGGATAGTTCATGTGTTTCATAACGGTTATTTTTTTTGCTGACGAGTATAAAATCCTAAACTATTCTTTTTTTCCAGTTCTAATCTCACGGCAATACCAATACTCTGTAATGTGTAAGGTTTTTTTATATACTGGCTGGCCCCGGTTTTCAGGGCCTCTTTAACTCTTTTTGTTTCGGAATATCCACTGGTAATAATTGCATTTATCTCTGGTTTTATTTCTTTCATTTTTCTGAAAGTATCCAGGCCATCCATTCCAGGATTCATAATCATATCCAGAACTACCAAATCCGGTGAATTTCTTTTAATGTAATTTATTGCTTCTTCTCCACTGGCGAGAGTATGAACTGTGTATCCCAGCTTGTTTAATAGTGAAAATGCAATTTTTCTTTGGTCATTTTCGTCATCAACAACTAAAATAATTTCCCCATTCCCCATGAGATTTTTTAATTTAAATTCGGTTTTTTTGACAATTCTCTTTTCTTTTGTGAACGGGAAATACAGCTCAAATGTGGTTCCCTTATTTCTGGAGCTATTGATAATAAGATTTCCATGATGATCAATTACCGTACCCCATACCACAGTCATACCCAGACCGGTTCCGCTTCTACCCATTGCTTTTTTTGTGTAAAATGGTTCGAAGATTTTTTTTATCGAACGGCCTGTAATTCCAATGCCCTGATCGGATATTTTCAAGACCACATATTTTCCTTTCGCAAGGATGCCATCATATGCCCTCAGTGGATTGTCGAGAAACCTGTTCAAGGTGGAAATATGCACGGTTCCACCTTCAGACATGGATTCCACTGCATTGGAAACCAGATTCATAATGGTCTTGGTAAGATGGATGGGAGATCCCTTTAGATTGAACAAACGGGTTTCAAGATTGGTACGGATATTTATTCCGGGGTGATAGGATATGAGCTTTTCAAATTCCGGTGATTTTAAATAGTCTTTTATGATGCTATTAAGGTTGACTACTTCCTTACCCGGGACGCCTCTCCGGGCCAAGGTAAGAAGGTCCTGAACGATAGCGGCGGCTTTTTGCCCGGAAGCTTTTATGGTCTCTATCGGCTGCCTCAAGCTGCTATTTTTTCTGAGATTCATCAACAACAGATCAGGGTATCCAACAATGGCACTCAGGATATTGTTAAGATCGTGAGCCACACCGCCTGCCAGTTGGCCAACAGCCTCCATTTTTTCGGAAAGTAACAGTTTTTCTTCCAGTTTTTTCTTTTCCTCTTCCGCCTGTTTCAATTTTGTGATATCAATAATAGTCCCTCGGGTTCCATAAATCCGGCCATCTTTGATAATGGGAGCGGAATGAATGATAACCGGAAAGGAACTCCCATCTTTTCGCTTTATTCGGTATTCGATGCCGCCAATTTTTTTTCGTTTGAATATTTTTTTGGTGTTCTGTATCAGGCGTTTATGGTCTTTCGGAACAAACATTGAAATCGATTTGAAACTATCTTTGAAATCATCTTCTGCATAACCGGATAGTTCATAGCCACTTCGGCTCAGAAAGGTTATATTACCCCGAAGGTCGGCTTCGTATACAGGTTGAGGTAGCAAATCTGACAGTTCACGAAAACGTTTCTCACTTTCCTGTAAAATTTTACCGATCGACTGGAGTTCCCTTACGGTTTTTTCCAGCTCAAGGTTTTTCTCCTCAATGGTTTTGTTGGTTCGGGTTCGAATGTATTCAAAGAATAAAGCTGTGATGGTTATTAGGATGAAAGTCCCTATATATCTGATTAAAAAGTCAAAATGATATATTTTATGGGATAGAACACTCGTAGGGATCAGTAATATAAAAAAAACAATCAACAAAAATAATAAGGTGAATATTGAGCCTTTTTTTATACCGAAAATGAATAATAAGAATAGAGGCAGGGAAAAGGACCATAAATGACCGCTGTTTTCGATTCCTCCGGTAATAAATAGTGTTAAAAATAGCATCATCATAAAGATGGAGCTGATGTAACCAGCCAGGATATAGTTTTTGGTTTTTCTCATGTGGAAAAAAGCAAATATGATAACAACAACCGAAATATTTTCGATCACCCCCAAATTAATGTTATTTCTGAGAAAAGCAGTGACTCCAAAGACAATGAGCATGGGAACCCCGATTGTAAACATTATATTTAACAGTACAATTTTCTGAATGGTTTCCAGATCAAGTTGATCACAGGCTCCGCTGGTGTAAATATTTTTAATTAATTGTGTCAGCCTTTCCTTTATTTTTTTTTGTGCGCTCATTTTGTCAGAACCGGAATTCACATCAATTCTTTTTTTTATTAATAATGATACTGAATTATCATTAAAATATCAAAATGTTATTCGATTGTTTTGAAAAACATTTTATTTATAGTATATTTTACATTCAGCAATGATCATGATGTTTAAAACTAAAACCATTATTTTATTAATTTTCATTGAAATCGTAACCAGCCATCTATTATTTTCAACAGCGGATCATTGTTCATATTCAAAATCAAAAATAACCCGTGTGGCTTTTTTGGGAACAGGCACGCCAAATCCAGATCCGAAACATTCTGGAAACTCGGTGGCTATTGTTGTCAATGGCACTCCGTATTTGGTTGATTTCGGACCGGGACTCATTCGGCAGGCTGCGGCTCTGTCAGCCGAATATGGTGGTGATATCGAAGGATTGAATGTTATTAATATCAGGCGAGCCTTTCTCACCCACCTGCATTCGGATCACACCACTGGTTTTCCAGACTTGATCCTGACTCCCTGGGTCATGGGCAGATGTGAGCCTCTGGTGGTATATGGTCCGGAAGGATTAAAAAAGATGGCCGAACATATTTTAGAGGCGTATGCCGAGGATATTCGAATCAGATTGTATGGATGTGAACAAGCCAATAATCAAGGCTGGCGGGTCATAGCCAATGAAATTGAAGAGGGAATTATCTATAAAGATCGGAATGTTAGTGTGGAAGCCTTTCGGGTGGAACATGGTAACTGGCCGGTGGCATACGGATATAAATTTACAACCCCGGATAGAACAATAGCCATTTCAGGTGATACCAGGCCCTGTGAAAACCTTGTGAAAAAATGTCAAGGTGTTGATATACTGATCCATGAGGTTTATTCTCATAGCAAATTAAAGGAACGAGAGAGATTATGGCAATCCTATCATCCGAAATATCATACCTCAACAATCGAATTGGCAGAAATCGCTAAAAAAGTAAAACCGGGGATCCTTATCCTCTATCATCAACTCTACTGGGGAGCCTCAGATAATGAACTGATAAGGGAGATTACCAAAACATATGATGGATTGGTGGTGTCTGCCAAAGATCTTGATGTATATTGAAAGAATGTCGGATCGGATTATTAAGAAATCAATTAAATATGAAGCTCAATGATATCTTCGTCTTCCAAAATATGATCCCGTTTGACTTTCTGACCTTGATAGGTATTTTTACCCCAGATCCGGGCAAATTTTAATTTCAGTGAAAAGTCCTTGTGGACAGCCCTGGCCATATCCAATACAGTGCTTCCTTTTTTTAGAGTAAACGGATTTTCCAATTCGGTTTTTCCACCGGGAATTTTGCTATATACTCTGATGATCTCCAGCATCAGAAAAATAGATTTTTTCAATTCGGTTAAACCATCACCCGTTTTTGCCGAAACCGATATTAGCGGGAACTTTGATTTCAGGAAATCGTTCAGCAAGTTTAGATTTGTCTCAGCATTAGCAGTATCATTTTTATTGGCCACAATCACTGCTTTTTTATAAAAAAAATGATTTATTTTGTCCTCAGGTGGGATTTTTGGATAAAATCCGATTTTATTTTCCCCCAGTTTATGAATGATAGACTCCAGGAGAGGCACTGAATTTGATGTACTCAGATCAAGGATAAATAACACGCCATCGCTGATTTTTATGATCTCAGGAATCCAGATTTCCATGTAGTCAGGTGAGAGCGGAGGGGTATCAATTAACTGAATTTGAATATCCTCAAATTTCATCATGGCAGGGTAGGCAGATGTGGTGGTATAGGGATAATCGCTGACCTGGGGATCGGCATTTGTCAAGGCTTTTATCAGTAAAGATTTACCCGAATTTGGCAATCCTATAAATATTAGTTGGCCGGCTCCTGACCGTTTGATTCCATGAGTGGGTCCCTGGTGTGCCGTGGTGGGTTTCTTTTTCGCTTCTGATTTAAGTTTTGCAATTTTGGTTTTAAGCTGGGCCTGAATTTTTTCTGTTCCTTTATGTTTGGGGATAATTGAGAGTAACTCTTCAAGAACATTGATTTTTTCTTCCGGGGTGGTAGCTGCTTTTAATTTCTTTTCGGTTTCAAAGTATTGAGGAGGCAGGTTTGCAGGCATTGTTATTCTGGTTCCTGGGCCAGTGATAGCGCCAAATCCGGTTTATCGGTAATAATTCCGTGTATTCGCTTATCCCGCAGGTATTTCAGTAATTTTTTTTTGGAATTAACAGTCCAGACCACCACCTTTTTTTGATGTCCCCTGAGCAGTGGGAAAGCAATTCCAAAACGCAGTAATTTCCAGTGGAGAATCAGAAAATCACTGTTTATTTTAATGCTTTTCTTTATACTGAATGGTTCGAGAAGGATTGAAAAAAAGAAGGATTTTGGTTGTTTATTTCCCAGAATAAGGCCCACCTCTATGTGTGGATCGATGTTCTTTATAGTTTTTAATGAACAATGATTAAAAGAGGATATAATGAAATCTTTGGTATTGAAATATTTTGATACCAATTCAACGATTTCCTTTTCCTGGCCCTTTTCTTTTAATTCAATATCCAGTTTTATTTTTCCACGGGTAAGTTGCAGCGCTTCCTCAAAAGTAGGAATTTCTATCCCCATTTTGAGTCCCATTCTGAATACCGTTTTAAAAGATAAATCTTTTATTGCTTTTCCGGATATACAGTCATCATGAAATACAATAAATAATCGATCCCCGGTTTGCCTGATATCCAGTTCTATCATATCTGCACCCAGATCTATCGCTTTTTTAAAGGACTCCAATGTGTTTTCAGGATAATATTCAGATGCACCCCGGTGGGCAATGATGAGTTTGTCGTTCATATTCAAATCCATATAAATATATCAATTAATGAAGTATTTTTCAAAAATTCTATGTGGGCATAGATATCGGTGTCTATGAAACCTTGAAAGGTTGTTATTTTATCCCATATCTTTTCAGCTTTCTGAAAATTGTATCGGTGCTCATTTTTTCGATTTTTGCGATTTTCCTGATACTCAATCCCTCCTGACGGTATTGGTTATATCGTTTTTTCTCTTTTTCACTATTGGGATACTCTATGGGTCTTCCGGGTTTGGATTCCCTGAGGGGAGATCGTAGAAAGCGATTAATCCGTGATTCAATTTTTTTTAAATTTTTTAAATCAATGAAGCGTCTGGCAAATACGGCTGAGTCCTTATTACTATTTTTTTCATTCTCCAGACTATTGATCAACATATTTATTTCGATCAGATTGAATTCAAGTTTTTTCAGTTTTTCATGGGTAGACAGGTCTTTGAAACCATTTAAAATTTTATTTTCCATTTTCCTCGGTTTTTTTATAATATTTTTCATATAAATTGTCAAATAGTGATGCCAGATAGAAAAAGGATATAGGCAAGGCAAGGGGTCAACAAGGCAAGGGGTCAAATCTACTGTTGACTCTAGCAATCCTATTTGATAATATTATTATATGAGTAGGCCGTTAAGGATCGAATATCCAGGAGCCTGGTACCATGTAATGAACCGGGGGAGGCGATCAGAAAAGATCTTCATAAACAAAAAAGATTACCAAACCTTGATCGATATACTAATTGAAGCTGGCGATTTGTGGAAGGTTAATATATCGGCTTATTCACTAATGCCCAATCATTATCAT
>DAOWKX010000029.1 GCA_030639705.1 Candidatus Aminicenantota bacterium | reverse complement strand
GCCGCCTATGAGGAGTAAGGAGATAAAGGCCGGTTTCAACCATTTTTTTTCTTTTTTTAGCACCCATCTTTCCACTGCCATACCACCCCCGGCAATGATGGCTGCATATGCCGGAGCCAGGTAATATATCTTGCTTTTGGTCACAAGCAGGAGAATAAAAACAGAAAACCATATCCAGCCAAGAATGCGGTATGATTTCCCGGTTTTGGAAAAGAGAAAAAAAACCAGACCGGATATCCAGAGTATAGCATTAAACGGATGAAGATACAGGAATTGTCCGGCCAGAAACTGGAGTGCAGAGATGCCACTCATTACCCCGGCCTTGAGGTTTAAGATAAAATTAAGGGTTGGCCATCCATGAATGATTTGCCATATTAAATTGGGCAGTATCATCAGTAAAGCAACTCCCCCGCCGGCATACAGCCAGGGAGATTTAAAATGCTTTCTCATCGGTGTCAGCAACATGCCCACGACCAGACCGAATCCAAAGAATAACATGGAGTGTTTGTTCAGCATACCCGTTCCTACAATAATGCCCACCCACAGCCATAGACGGGGATTATTTTCCTGGATGATTCTGACCACCATATAGCTGGCCAGCATCCAGAATAACGGTTCAAAAGCGGGTAAACATAACATATTGCCGGTTCTGAGAAATACCGGAGCGATAATCATTCCAACACCGGCCACAACCTGGGCAAAACGGCCACCACCCATTTGTCTGACCAGCAAACCAACCAGAAACACTGTCAGGGCAGTGCTCAGCGTAGCCAGAATGCGCAGGGCAAACAGTGACTCACCGAACAGGCTTGTTGATAGCCAGGCAATCCAGGGAACCAGAGGCGCATGATCCACATAACCAACGGATAAATGGTTGCCACAGGCAATGAAATACAACTCATCATGATGATAGCCATAGCGGGTCAGGACCGGGAGGTGAATCAACACCTTCAACAGTGCCATCCCAGCCAGGATTACCAGGTCACTCCGGTACCAGGGTAGAACTTTTTGTTGGTTTCTTTCCATTATGAATCTCCACTCTTTTTTATTGGATCATAATCAATCCCGCAAATTTATTTACGCTCTGGAATATCAAAAAGTTTTCATTCTTTTTCTTGTGGTTAAAATTATTTCCAGTCGGGATCAGTTGAAAAATTATGAATATTGTTGTATTGGTTATTTTTTCTTTGGCCGGTAGCGGTTTTTATCGGCAAACACATCGATGACCCGAAAATGGGTGAGAAATTTTGCACTGTGTTCAACCCCGGCAAGAATATGATAACTGTCTCCGGGTTTGTAGATCTTGGTTTCATCACCAATGGTTAATTCCATTTCGCCTTCAACAACAATTCCCCACTGCTCACCGTGACTGTGAGGGGCGACATCGCCGATGGGTTCGATGTCCATGAAGATTACCTGGTTATCCGGACCCTGAGAAATCCACCCCCGGACACCTTTAAAGGGTATATCTGCCTCGGGCAAATTGGTTATCATTTCTGGAAAAGAGCACTCTATCATTTTAAACCTCCTTGATGGGGTAGTACTAAAATTTCATTTCAAATAAAGAATTGTACTCGAATTGTTCAGATTTTTCAATAAATTGATGTGACCAAAATCCACCATCAAAAAAGAGAAAACCTCATCAATGGGGCAACCGCAAGGGTTGCACCCTACAATTTTCTTATCTTTTTTGTAAGGGTAAGGCTTGCCCTTACCCTTTATTCATAATGTTTTACAGATATTTGTAAATTTTAGGTGATGAATTAAGGGTGATTACATTTTCAGGTAACATTTTATTCAAAAGGAAAGCTGGGTTTATAAAAACTACTTTTTTTCGTATGGTTTTGAAAGGTTTTGAGGTTTCTGGGGTTCTGTTTTTATGGATGGAAAATTGATATCCGGAACAACTTCCATGTTAACATTGCCTTTAAAGATAGCGCCCTCTTTTATGATCAGCTTTTTTGAATTTACATCACCTAAAAATTCCCCATTGGATACTATTTCCACCCGGTTTGTGGCCGTGATAGTGCCTTCAACCTTGCCCATAATAACTACTTCCTTGGCTTTAATTTCCGCATTCACAGAACCCTCTTTTCCGATGATTAAGGATGAATCCACATTGATTGTTCCCTTTACATTACCCTCTATGGTAATTTCTTCGTTTGATTTGATATCCCCGTTGATACTCAGGGTTCTGCCAATATAAGATTTGGAATCTGTAATTCTAATATCTCCGGTTGATGACATGCCCGGGGTCTTATCCATTCTATCATATTTTTTATCAGATAAAATTGCCATTTTTTATCTCCTTAATTGACTTATCTCAAGAAGGTAATACACTTACAAATAATATTTTGTTATTCTTTTGCTTACCTGAACAGCCATACCAATTATTATGATTCAAAAAAATGCTTATGTCAAGACCACTATCCGAAAACATCATTATTTTTTAATATAAAAACCGGTTTATCTGTTTTCCAGGTGCTGGACCCAGGTCATGATCTTACAAATATTCTTCAATGATGAACAGTGATGCAGGGTCTCATGAAGGGAATCTCCGACTGAAAGTACACCTATTCCCGATAGTACAACCATTCTATGTTCGATTGCCTGTTTAACAATCTCTTTGATATCCAGTTCGGGATGCAGTATTGGAATACCCGGATAGAGAATTTTGCCCTCAGCATCAATCGGTATAATCAAGTTTCTGTTTTCAATTTGAGCTGAAATCGACTGAATCATTGCATACGGTGAATGGGTAAAAATAACAGATTTTTCTTCTGACCTTAAATATACTGATTGATGGAGCCTTTGAAAAAAGTCTTCTTCCTCTTCTTTGATACTGGTTTTAATAATAGCCGGGGAGAAGTAAATCGGGGATGAGGCATTGGGAGAAAATACCATTTCATCTTTATCTCTAACACTTATCGAGCCGGTAAAAAAAGGTGAAAGCTGCATCATGAAGATATCGGATGATATCATTTTAAAATAATCCACTATTTTGTGATTCCTGATTATTCGACCGGATAGGGAAATTCTCCACTCATTTAGATCAGGTGGCCAAACCGGCGAATCAATTTTTTTTAAATCCATGCCCATCATTTTTAAATGCAGCAGTATTTTTGAAGAACAATCAACCAGGCAGGTAAGCCATAATACCTCCTCCAGATTGGAACCTCTGACAAAGGGACCATGGGCTTTTACCACCATTGCCCGGTGATGAGATAATATTTCAGGAATCTGTTTTTCCATTTCCGGTGATCCCACCGGCTTTTCAAATTCCTTTATTGGTATTGATTTCAAACAGCAGGATCCCAGCCAATCAACCGGATCGATGGTTTCGACTATATAGGATAAAAGAGTCGAGGCGATGGAATGGGTGTGAATCACAGCCTGGTCATATTGAAGGATTCCCTGATGTGTACCGGCTTCTGAGGATGCCCGGGGTACATTCCGTAGGGATTCTTTTATATCAAAATTGATTATGTCTTTTTTATTTAAATGGCCTTTCATGGTTCCGGTTTTGGTTATATATATTTTCTGACCAACCCTTACCGAGATATTACCGCTATGACTATTCTGGAGATGAAGGGCCAGAAGGGCCTTTCCGGTATTTATAATTTTTTGCTTTATATCCGTCATGGGTGATCCAGGTAGTATTTTATAAAAAAAATAAAATTATTTCCATGATTTTTACCAGCTTGACTGAAAAATGGTTATTTGATAACATTTTTCATGGTCAAACGGTTGAAAAAAACATTGAAGCAATTTCCAGGAAAGAATGTCATCGTATGGGGTGATATCATATTGGACGAATATATATTCACCTCGACACGTCGAATTTCTCGTGAAGCACCTGTTCTGGTTACTGAATTTGAATCCAATGAGTACAAGCTGGGTGGTGCCGGCAATGTGGTCATGAACCTCAAATCTCTGGGAGCAAACCCTGTCCCTCTCTGCTTTCTGGGAAAGGATACCGATGCTGATGTATTGAAGACGTTATTAGCTAAAAACCATATTAAAACAGAGTTTTTAATTGAACTTGAAGAATACCGAACACCTAAAAAGAGCCGGATCCTTTCAGGAGGTGAAAATACAAAAAAACAACAGATATTAAGAATTGATACCTTTAATAAAAAATTCATTGCATCTTCCAAGTATAAACTAATTGAAAAACACTTAATAAACTTACTGGAAGACATAGATTTGTTGATCATTTCAGATTATTTATACAAATCCGTTCAACCAAAAATATTTAACCTGATCAGAAAACAATTCCCCTCCCGAATCATTATTATCGATTCCAGGAATCATTTACTGAATTTTAAACAAACAACCATTGCCACACCCAATGAACCGGAATTAAAAAAAATGTTTCCCGATGTTAATTTTGAAGAAGAGGAAGATTATTATCAGGCTGGGAAAAATTTGCAAGCCAGACTCCAGGCCCGGGGCCTACTTCTAAAACGTGGCCATAAAGGGATGATAACCTTTGAATCCAATAAAAAAACCCAGATCATTGACATTTACGGAGGTACAGAGATTGTAGACGGAACCGGTGCCGGAGACACAGTGATTGCGGTTACCAGTCTGGCCTATCTGACAGGAGCCGATCTCGCTACTTCTGCGCAACTGGCCAGTATTGCGTCGGGAATGGTAGTCATGAAAGAGGGTGCCTACCCTATCAGTTTTAACGAATTGTTTTCCCTCCTTAATTAAAAGCAAAAATAATTATTTGCAGGTCAAATGAATAAAAAATTTTTTCCATTAAATCAATTGAAAAGAATAATTCAAGAGGAAAAAAAAAAGCATAAATCCATTGTACTTGCCAATGGGGGCTTTGATTTGATCCACATTGGCCACATCCGTTATTTAAAGGAAGCCAAACAATTAGCAGATATTTTAGTGGTTGCACTGAATTCAGATGAATCTTTACGATCAATAAAAGGCAAAAACAGACCTATCATTGATGAAACCGGCAGAATCAAGTTAATATCATCGTTTTCTTGTGTTGACTATGTGACCCTTTTTGATGAAAAAAGTGTTGATAAGCTACTTTTAATCCTGAAACCCGACTTTCATTGTAAGGGATCGGATTATACAGAAGAGAGTGTTCCGGAGAGGGAAACGGTTAAATCCTATGGAGGCAAAATTTTGATTGTTGGTGGCGCCAAGGTCAGATCGACCTCAGAAATCATTAAATATATTAAAAATAAATGGTAAGCACAGCACATCAACCCTATCGAAATATAGCGATTATACGACTATCCTCCTTGGGAGATATCATCCATACCATACCTGCTTTTTATCTGATAAGAAAGCACTTTCCTGGATCAAAAATAAGCTGGTTTGTTGAGCCGGTTGGCGCCCGTTTACTCGAAAATTTTATGGGTATTGATGAAGTGATTGTCATCAACCTGAAGACCCGGGGATTGCGAAATAAATTGAAAGAGATCAGAATAATAAGAAAAAAATACACCCGGAAGTTTGACCTGATTATAGACTTTCAGGGACTGCTGAAATCGGCAATAATTACCCGTTTATTAAAAAGCCAGTCTATTGGATTTCATCAAAAAAACCTGAAAGAACCTCTGGCCGGATTATTCTACCGGAGAACTGCTGAATACTTCGATGAAAACAAACATGTCATCCTGAAAAATATGAATTTATTACAACTAATCGATATTCGGGAAGAAAATATTCATTACCCCTTGAAAAAAATAAAAGAGAGCAGAAAACTTCTCAATTTTCTCAAGGACCGGAAATTAGCAATCAATCATTTTCTTCTTATCAATATTGGCGGAGGGTGGGAATCCAAGAGACTGAATACCGATCAATATATTCAGATTGTGAATCGATTAAAAGCCAATTATCCCGTTGTCATTTTATGGGGGAATGATAAAGAGAAAATGATTGCCAGAACGGTTTCCAGGGTCACAAATACCATCATGAGTTTCTATACCGGATTTGATGACCTTATCGGATTTATTCAGAAGGCCCGGCTTTTAATTTCAGCCGACACACTGGCCCTGCATATTGCCGACATGGTAAAAACGCCCTCAATCGGACTTTTCGGACCCACGAATCCTTTACGAAACGGATCTCTATTAAGTGAGAGTATTTCTTTATATAAGAAACTACCCTGTGGATTCTGTTATAAAAAAAAATGTGATACAATAAAATGTTTAACGTCAATCACACCTAATGAGATTGAAGAGGCAGTAAAGAAAATTTATGAAAAACATAACTGAACTGATTATAAAGTACAGATCATGTGCAGGAATAATCTGTTTGATAATCCTTCTTTATCTGGCTGTTCCCAATGCAAAATCCATTACCATTGGTTTTTTTATTATGCTGGGCGGTATCTTTTTCAGAGCCTGGTCTTCTGGATATATCAACAAGGATAATGAATTAGCAAAAGATGGGCCATATGCCCTGACCAAAAATCCGTTATATTTTGGAAACTTTGTACTGGGATTGGGTATTGCCTTGGCGGGAAGCAGTATTTCCAGCTATATCATTTTTTTCGTGTATTATCTTATGTTTTTCCCCTTTTTAATGATTATCGAACATCACCGGCTCAAAAAGAAATTTGGCAAGGAATATGAAGAATGGTCCAGGCGATCAAATTCCTTTTTTCCCAAAATAAAGACAGTAAAGGACTTCAATTTTAATATTGCTCTTTACATGAAAAACAAAGAATACCGCGTGTTGTTTTTTTCTTTTTTCGTGATTGCGTTTTTGATTTTAAAATATCTAAAAATCATTAAAACCGGTTAAAATCATCCTGATACCGTACTATATCATCCTCTCCCAGATAGGATCCTGTTTGTATTTCAATAAAAACCAACTCCGTGGTGTTATGGTTTTCGATTCTATGCTTTGACTTTTTAGGGATAAAAATCATCTGATTGGGCACCAGGTGATGGATCTGGTCATCCATTATCACAGTGGCCTGACCCTGGACAATTGTCCAGTTTTCCGAGCGCTGGTCATGGCTCTGCAATGAAAGTCTCTTTCCCGGTTTAACAAGAATTTTTTTTATTTTTATATGATCTTCTTCATATAAAATTTCAAACCATCCCCAGGGTCTTTCTTCTCTGTATTTCATGATAATCTTTGTGTCTCTAAATCGAATTCATTAAACCGTAATCGTTCTACTCCTGTGGTTTTCCCACTTGATTTATCCACATCAAGAACGCTAACGTCAAGAATCATTTTATTTTTGGCAACTTCAAACCGCTGGTTTATACCGGTTAAAAATTTATCAATAATGGGTTGCTTTTTCATCCCGATCACTGAATCCAGGGAACCGGTCATTCCAACATCTGTCTGATAGGCCGTTCCCTTTGATAATATCCTCAAGTCCGCACTCGGTACATGGGTGTGGGATCCCAATACCGCACTGACTTTACCATCCAAATAAAAACCCAATGCCTGTTTCTCGGCAGATGCTTCGGCATGAAAATCAACAATAATGATATTATGTGTTGTTTTTGCCAATAACTTTTTGATGGACAGGAAAGGATTTTCAACAACTGGTTCCATGAATACCCTGCCCTGAATGTTAACCACCAAAACAGTGGTATTCTTATCCGGATTAAATTCACAATATCCTTTACCGGGATTAGATTCGGGGAAGTTTAAGGGTCTGATTATATGATTTTCATTTTTCAATAATTCAAGTGCTTCCTTTTTATCCCAGACATGATTTCCACTTGTAATCACATGAACACCGGCACTCCTGATTTCTTCTGCTGTTTTTTCTGTTATTCCCAGCCCTCCAGCCAGATTTTCTCCATTGGCAATCACCAGATCAGGATTATATCTCTTTTTTAAAATGGGCAGAACCCTTTTAAGAAAATGTCTTCCCGGTCTTCCGATTATATCCCCGATAAAAAATATTTTTAATAGATCATTTTGCATATTCAATGGCTCTCACTTCCCTAATAACAGTCACTTTTATCTGACCGGGGTATTCCATAACTTCCTGAATTTTTTTGGCAATATCCTTGGATATTATAAAGGTCTTATTATCATCGAGCTCATTTGAATTAACAATTACTCTCACTTCTCTGCCCGCTCTCAGCGCATATGCCTTATTAACACCCTCAAATGATTTGCTGACCTCTTCGAGTTTTTCCAACCGTTTAATATAGGTTTCGAAAATTTCCCGTCTGGCCCCCGGTCTGGCAGCTGATATACTATCTGCTGCCTGAATCAATACACCTTCGACAGAAGAAAATTCAACATCCATATGATGTGAGGCAATGGCATCCTGGACAATCTTTGATTCACCATATTTTTTTGTCAAATCCACCGAATGCTGGGTATGGGTTCCCTCGGTCTCTCTGTCTATGGCCTTACCTATATCATGAAATAATCCAGCTCTCTTCGATACATTGACATTAACTCCCAGCTCTCTGGCCATGAACGCAGCAATCAATGCCACCTCTTTGGAATGCTGGAGGGTATTCTGTCCATATGATGTTCTGAATTTAAGTTTTCCCAGGTAATAATATAACTCCGGATTGACATCATCGATCCCCAGTTCAACAACAGCATTTTCGCCGATTTCTCTCAGATATTGATCAAATTCATTAGTGATCTTTTCTACAATCTCTTCCACTCTGGCCGGATGAATACGCCCGTCTGTAATCAATGTTTCAAGTGCACGTTTAGCAATTTCCCTTCTTAAAGGATCAAAAGACGAAACAATAATGGCTTCGGGTGTATCATCAACAATAAAATCAACACCTGTGGCATTCTCCAATGCCCGGATATTTCTTCCTTCACGACCGATTATTCTCCCCTTCATCTCATCATTGGGAAGATCTATAACCGTAACAGAAGTGGAAATGATATGCTCCGATGCAGTTCTCTGTATGGAGGTGGAAATAATATCTTTGGCCATCATTGAACTTTTTTCTTTCAGTTCTTCTTCAATCACTTTCAATTTCTGGGCAGATTCTATCTTTGCTTCACTTTCATATTTTTTAATTATCATATCCTTGGCTTCCTGTACGGTCATTCCAGATATTTTTTCAAGTTTTTTCCTTTCCTCTTCATAGGTATTTGAGAGTTTATTTTTTAAAGTCTTCAGCTCTTCTTCCTGGTAATATATATCTCTTTCTTTCTTCTTAAGCTCTTTCTCTTTATTATCCAGGTTGGCATAACGTCTATCTATATTTTCTTCTTTGTGAATGAGTCGCCTCTCCGTTTCATTCAGCTTGCTTATTTTAGCATTCTGTTTTTTATTGTATTCATTTTTCCAGTTCGCAAATTCTTCTTTCAGGTCAATATTGATTTTCTTTTTGTAATTCTCTACTTCTTGTTTGTTTTTTTCTTCAAGTTCAATTTCCAGGGATTTGATTTTTTTATACTCTCCGGCAAACATCCTTTTTTTAAACAGAAAAAATAACAGTATTCCTCCGATGACACCGGCCAGACAAATCAATATATATACAATCCAATTTTCCATTATTTATACCTCCTTTTTTTCTCCTATTTTGTCATAATGTTTCAGGAAGAAAGATAATAAATCAGGAGGAAAAACGAATTGATACCTTTTTGCTATCTTCTGGACTTACTTCCTCATCCACCGGGGATACAATGGTATCAATTTTATTGAGCATGTTTCTAAGACTTTGGTTTTCTTTTTTTAATGAAAATAATTCTTCAGCAATATTGAGTGAGGTGAGCAAACCCAATTTAAAGGAATCCAGGTCCATTAATTCTGCTTTTATCTTATTCATCTTGTTCTCCACATAGCCTGCAATTTCAGCAAATTCATCGGGCTTAATGTCTTTGGGCAGGTTAAAGACAAAAGTCTTTCCCGCAATTTTAACCTCGACTTGTCTTCTCATATTATTCAATCGATTCAATCAATTCTATTAAAGATTTAATTTTGTCCTTAACTTCAAGTCGTTCTTTGTCCAGCTCGGTTGCACCTTTCTTTTGTTCATTCAATTCTATTCTCAATTTTTTATTTTCTTCTTTAAGTCTTTTTAAAACATTCACAAGGTTGTTTACTTTTTCCTCCAGTTTATTAAACTCTTCCATATCCATATATACACTCCTTATCTTTGAATTAAATCAAACTTCTTAATCAATTTGTTTATAAAATTTGTATGCATCTCATTAATCTCCTCATTTATTAATATTTTTTGATTGTTACTGTATGAAAAAGTCATTGACAGGCTTATTTTGTCCTCCGGGATTCCTTTACCCTGGTAACGGTCAAAAAGGGTGTGGTTTTCCAAAGAATCGGGTTTTAATTCACAAATAGCCGCTTCCAGCTGGCTATATTTCAGGTTTTTATTCATCAGGAAGGAAAGATCTCTATCGTAGGAAGGATATTTATTCCACATCTGAAAAGACTTTGTCTCGATATTTTTGATTATCCCTGAAACAAAAAATTCGGCCAACATAACCGGTTTTTCTAATTTATACCAGTCCAGAATCTCCTTTTTAAGGATTCCCATGTGTCCTACTTCCTGGCCTTTAATGAAGACCGAAAAAGAACAGTCTCTATCAAAGAATTGTTTATGCTTATCTTTTAATATTAATGAAATCTTCAATTTGGAAAATAATGAAAATATCAAGGATTTAAAAATGAAAAAATCAAATTCCTGTCCCTGCTTATTTTTCCAGTTTTCTTTCTGGTACTGTCCCGATGCGCCTATAGCCAGGATTTCTTTTTCCTGAATTTCCTGATTCGCAATCCCAAACTGATTCCCGTATTCAAATAAACCGACACCGGGGATCGAATGATTAAAATTCAGAAGGATGTTCTTTAATAGTCCGGGAAATAATGATTTTCTCAGTATTGAAAAATCTTTACCCAGGGGATTTCTGATTTCAAGAAAGTCCCTGTCTCGGGAAAAAAAACTGTGTTCTTCAGGACTTATGAAAATATAGTTCATGACCTCAAAAAAACCAATGGAAGTGAGATGATTCCTTATTTCCTGGTTCAATTCCCGTTTTACATCCATTTTTACGATTGAACTCGTTGTTTTTGGGATTTCTGATGTCAATCGATCATATCCATATACCCTGATAATTTCTTCCACCATATCTTGCTTTCCATAGATATCAACCCGGAAGGATGGAACCTCAACCTCCCAATGATCTCCCCGGTCATCGAGTCCGAATCCGAGATCGATCAGGATTTTAAAAGCAATGTTTTCACTTATCTGAATTCCAGAATATGCAGAAGGATATATTTTATCCAGTTGAATTTTTTTCGGCACAAAATCGGCAGGGAACCGATCATCATAATAGCTGATGTCTAATGAATGACTCTCTGATTTTTCAATCATATCCAGAGCCATGTTTATGGCAGGAGGAGGAATTAATATATCAGCACCTCTTTCGAATCTAAAAGACGCCTCACTTTTTATTCCGATCTTTTTTGCAGCTTTTCTGATAACTGCCGGATTGAAGTATGCACTCTCAATGAGTATGTTCCTGGTTTCCTGGGTGACGCCCGAATATTCACCTCCCATAATTCCTGCCAGGGCAACCGGATTCGACCTGTCAGCAATAACCAGGAAATCTTCATTAAGCTCGATTTCCTTTCCGTCCAGCAGACCAATTCCTTCACCTTTTTGTGCCCGCCTGATATTAATTTCATTTCCCTTCAGTTTGTCAAGGTCAAACATATGGATGGGATGACCAATAGTCGTGACAATCAGGTTGGATACATCCACAAAGTTATTAATGGGCCTGAGGCCAAAGCTTTCGAGCAATTCCTTGATTCCTTCTGTGGATTCTTTGACTTCAATGTTTCTGATAATGCAAGCAATATATCGGCCACAATCATCTTTATTTTCAATATTAATTGTAAAATTATCCTTGTTTTTTTCAAATTTTCTGTCGGTTATGTTAGGAGTATGAAAATCGAGTTCAGGCAGTTTTGAATGGAGATCTCGAGCCACCCCATAATGGGAAAGCCAGTCCGGTCGATTGGGGGTAATTTCAATTTCAAAAATATCTTTGCCTTTAAAATCAATGATTTCAGTGGTTTCCAACCCAACAGAGGCAAATAACTCTTTCCATACATCCCTTTTCTGAGCTCTTGATAGATGTTTTGAGATGATCTTCGCATCCTCAATATTTAGAAATTGTTTTAAATAATCAATATTAATTCTCATGGTTAACCAAACTGCTTTAAAAATCTTAAATCATTATCATAAAACATTCGAATATCACTAATCCCATACTTTAGCATGGCAATTCGTTCAATTCCCATTCCAAAAGCAAAACCCGAGTATTTTTCCGGATCAATATTACAATTTTCCAAAACCCGGGGATGGACCATTCCGCTGCCAAGTATTTCAAGCCACCCGGTACCTTTGCAAATACGGCATTCCGGATTACTGCCATTACATAAGTAACAACTGATATCCACCTCGGCAGATGGTTCGGTAAACGGAAAGTAACCGGGTCTGAAACGTAAGCTTACATTCTGGCCAAAAAAAGATTTGATAAACAGTTCGAGGGTTCCCTTTAAATGTGAAAAATGAATCCCCTTGTCTACCAGCAGTCCCTCTATCTGACTGAAAACAGGTGTATGGGTGGCATCTGGTTCATCTTTTCTGAATGCTTTCCCGGGAGAAATGATTTTTATTGGGGGTTGATGATTCTCCATATATCTAATTTGTACCGGTGAGGTATGGGTTCTTAAAATGATGTCGCTATACCCTTTTATAAAAAATGTATCTTGCTCATTGCGGGCCGGGTGACCCTCTTGCATATTCAGGGCAGTAAAATTGTTATATTCAGTTTCAACCTCCGGACCATGGGTGATTTCATATCCCATTTCCAAAAAAATATTTTCCAGGGCGGTTCTCACAATGGATAGCAGATGGGGAGATCCAACGGGGATATCAAACGCGGGAAGTGAATAGTCTATCTCATTCTTTTTCCCGTATGATAACCGGTCATGGATGAGATTTAATTGCTTTTCCACTTCCACTTTGAATTCATTGATCAATTTTCCCGCCAGGGGCTTATCTTCCGCAGATAAATTCTTGATCTGTTTCATAAATTCCGTGACAATTCCCTTTTTCCTGCTAAGGTAATTGTCCTTAATTTGAATGAGTTCTTTTGAGGATTGAATGATATTCAGGTCTTCAAGAAAACATGTTTTGGCTTTTTCAATCTCTTTTTTTAGTTCATTTATCATATGTAAACTTTTGCTTTTTTCACGATCTCAGAAAAAGTCTGAGGTTCAGATACTGCTAAATTGGCCAATATTTTTCGGTTCAATTTGATGTTTGCTTTATTTAAACCATATATGAAACGGGAATAATTTAAATCATGTGCTCGAACTGCAGCATTTATTCTGATATTCCATAATCTTCTAAATTGTCTTTTTTTGTTTCGTCTGTCTCTGTAGGAATAGGTCAATGCTCTCTCGACAGCTTCTTTGGCGGTTCGGTAATTCTTTCTCCTGGCGCCAAAATAGCCTTTTGCCTGTTTTAAAATCTTTTTTCGTCTTAATAACTTTCGATTTCCTCTTCGTACTCGTGCCATTTTTCCCTCCGTTTATTCATAAGGCAATAGGTTTCGCATGTTTTTTGATTCCTCTTTTGAAACCAGTGTCGGTTTCCTGAGGTTTCGTTTCCTCTTTTGATTTTTTTTGGTAAGGATATGAGACGCAAACGCTTTGCGTCTTTTTATTTTACCTTTTGCAGTTACTTTAAATCGCTTTTTAGCCCCTTTATGGGTTTTTAGTTTCGGCATCTTTTCCTCCTTTCTTTTGACCGATCAGGATTGAACAGCTGAATCGCAGGGTTCTGGGTGTTGATTCGATTTCGGCAAAATTCTTTATGATATTTATGATCCGTTTGGTCATAACCTCTAACATCTCCGGCTTCCTTTTTTGTCTTCCTCTCAGCCATATGGTTACTTTTACCTTGTCACCATCTTCAAGGAATTGTTTAATTTTTTTTAATTTAACTTCGATATCATGATCACCGATAGCAGGTGTAAATTTTATCTCCTTTATATGTATTTTTCTCTGCTGCTTCTGGGCTTCGTGGGTTTTTTTTTGAAGCGAGTAAAGGAATTTACCATAATTAAGTATACGGCAAACCGGTGGATTTGCCTTGGGTGAAATTTCGACCAGGTCCAATTCCTTTTCCTGGGCAAAATCCAATGCTTCTTTTATCGTAACAATACCCACCTGTGTTTTATTTTCATCAATCAATCTGACTTTGTCTGCTCTTATTTCTTTATTAATACAATGAGGCCTTTTGGTTCTCCTGGGTCTATAATACTTCATAATCTAAATCCTTTTCACAAATAATTTTGTTTACCTTTTGAATAAATTCGTCTAAATTCATTTTTCCTTGATCACCTTTTTTATGAATTCTATGGCTAATATTTTTATTTTGCTGCTCTTCATCTCCGATAATTATCATATGGGGGATTTTTTGCATTTCTGCATCTCTAATTTTTTTCCCCACTCCTTCACTCCTCTGGTCCATAGATGCTCTTATTTGATTATTCAGCAATTCCTTATAGATCACCTTAGCATATTCAACATTTCTATCGGTGATGGGAATAACCACCACCTGAACCGGAGCCAGCCACAGGGGAAAGAAACCACCATAATGTTCTATCAACACACCGAAAAATCTTTCCATAGATCCCAGTAATGCACGATGAATAACAATGGGTTGTCTGATTTTTCCCTGGTCATCTGAATATTTCAGGTTGAATCCTCTGGGCAAATTAAAATCAACCTGAATCGTAGTGCACTGCCAGGAACGATTAAGAACATCTTTTATTTTGATGTCTATTTTGGGACCGTAAAAAACCCCTTCGCCGGGATCCACCTGGTAGTCAACCCCACTTTTTTTCAGAGATTTTTCAAGTGCTACCGTAGCAAGTTCCCAGTCTTCAACATCCCCGACATATTTTTCAGGACGGGTTGATAGAAACACATCCATATCCTTAAATCCAAAGGATCTCAGAATATTCAAACTAAAATCAATTAATCTTTCCACTTCTTCTTCTAATTGATCCGGTGTACAGAAGATATGGGCATCATCCTGGGTAAATCCCCTCACTCTCATCAAACCGTGCAATACCCCGCTCCGTTCATACCGGTAAACAGTTCCCAGTTCCGCCCATCTCATTGGCATGTCGCGATAACTTCGATTTTTTGATTTAAAAATCACAATATGAAACGGACAGTTCATCGGTTTCAATTGATACCGGGCGTTATCAAACTCTATTGCTGGAAACATATATTCTTTGTAAAAATCAGTATGTCCGCTGGTATCCCACAGATCAATATTGGCAATATGCGGAGTATAAAGTAAGTCATATCCACCTTTTAAATGCTCCTCTGTCCAGTATTTTTCGATTTCGTACCGAACGATACTGCCCTTGGGGTGCCATAGAACCAGGCCTGCTCCAACTTCATTTTGAATGGAAAATAAATCCAGATCCTGTCCTAATTTTCGATGGTCTCTTTTTTTTGCTTCTTTTAGGAACTCCTCATAATCCTCGAGCTGTTCCCGGGTTGGGAAAACTGTGCCGTAAATTCTCTGCATTGATTGGTTCTTCTCGTCACCTTTCCAATAAGCTGCCGCAACCGACAATAATTTAAAGTGGGTTAAAAATGATGTGGAAGGAACATGGGGCCCCCGACACAGATCGATAAACTCGCCCTGCTTATACAGAGATACTTCATCGTTCTCAATTTTTTCTAAAATCAACTCAACTTTCAGGGTTTGATTTTGTTGGCTAAAATAATCAAGTGCTTTTTGTTTATTCCAGATGACATGTTCGATCATTATATTTTGTTTTATCAGCTGTTTCATTAGTTTGGAAATCTTCAGCAGGTCTTCAGGAGTAAAAGGATGGCTGGTGAGAAAGTCATAGTAGAATCCATTTTCAATGGCCGGGCCAATACCATACCTGGTATCGGGAAATAATTCCGTTACCGCATGGGCCATCAAATGGGCAGCCGAATGTCTGTAAACCGGCAGGGCCTCAGGAGATAGAGGATCGACTTCTTCAGCACTTCTTTTTTCATCACCGGGAGTTTCCACATCGGTTAACTTTCCATCTATCTTTAATAAAAATGTTTTCTTTTGTTTTTTTTCATTCATGGGGATAAAGAATAGGCGCGGACGGACTCGAACCGTCGACTTCTACCGTGTCAAGGTAGCACTCTAACCAGGACTGAGCTACGCGCCTAGAAATGATATATTCAAAAAAATTATTTAACAAGTTCCTTTAGTTTTTTTCCAGGAACAAATTTGACCACTTTCTTCCTGGGTATTATAATTTCCTCACCGGTTCTGGGATTTCTGCCTTTTTTTTGCTTTTTTTCAAGGATCTTGAAGGTTCCGAATCCAACCAGTGTGACTTTTCCGTCCTTGCTCATCAGTTCTTCAGTAAGAATATCTACAAATTCATCGATCATTTTAATCGCATCATTCTTGGTGATACTGGAATCCTTTACCATTTGAACTGCCAATTCATTCTTGTTCATGTTAAAATCCTCCTTTTGAAAGTATAAATTTACACGATATTACTGTGAAAGTCAATACATAACACCAAAAAACTGGTTGGCCATGCGGCCTTAGAATTTTATTTTCCCCGAACAAAAATTTCTTTCAGTGAAAGGTTAAATATTTAACAAATCACATCAACTTCCGCTTCACTTCTACCATGACCAGCTTTGAAATGCTTTTTAGGGTATCCACCACTCCCTCCCCTTTCAAGGCAACCGCTTCAATTACCGGTTCATCCTTCTGTCTTAATGCTTCAATCAGTTCATCGGCCGGGGTAATATTGGCCAGGTCTCTCTTATTCAATTGAAGGGCATAGGGTAAGGAGGAAAAGTCTATTCTATAATCTCTCAGGTTTTCTGTCATATCGGAAATACTTTCGATATT
>DAOWKX010000109.1 GCA_030639705.1 Candidatus Aminicenantota bacterium | reverse complement strand
GGTGAATCAGTCATCCATCGGTAAAAATTCACGATCCTGTCCGGCCACATATATTGATTTAATGCCCATCATAAGGGATTTTTATGCGGGACTGACCGAATCGAAAGCCAGAGGTTATGACAAGAGTCGATTCAGTTTTAATCTCAGAGGAGGTCGTTGTGAAGCCTGCAAGGGGATGGGTACCAAAAAAATTGAGATGAGTTTTCTCCCTCAGCTTGAAGTTCAATGTTCTGTTTGTGGAGGGAAGAGATATAATTCTGAAACCTTGAATGTGAAGTACAAAGGATTATCCATTGCTGATCTTCTGGGATTGACTGCCAGTGAAGCCCATGATTTTTTTAAAAATATTCCATTTCTGGCAAAAAAAATTAATTTATTAAATGAAGTGGGCCTGGGGTACCTTAAATTGGGTCAAAGTTCGGTTACTTTATCCGGGGGAGAATCCCAGCGCATTAAACTCTGTAAAGAGCTTTCCCGGATTTCATCCAAACCAACACTGTATGCCCTGGATGAGCCGACCATTGGATTACATTTTGATGATATTCAGAAGTTGATTAACGTGTTTTATTCCCTGATTGTTAAAGGAAATACCATTGTGGTGATTGAACATAATCCGGAGATTATCAAAGCCGCTGATTATATCATTGATCTGGGTCCGGGTGGTGGGTATAAAGGAGGACACATTCTGTATCAGGGAACCCTGACCGGGATAATGGACTGTCATCAGTCAATTACTTCAGGATTTTTAAAAAAGCAATTGAAAAATGCCGTTTAATGATCTTTTAGGAAACAAACGAATAAGCAACATACTGGTAAGTTATCTGAAAAATAAAATCTTTCCCTACAGCATTATCTTTTCAGGACCGGTTTCCGCCTCTATTAATACCTTTGCCCAGGCATTTGCAAAAGCACTGAATTGCACTGGCCAAGCGAATGATTTTTGTGATCATTGTGAAAATTGCGAAGGCATCAATAGAGGTATATTTCCCGATGTCATGAGCCTTTCTCCTGAGGGTAAGTTTTATAAAAAAGAACAGATTATATTTTTAATTGGAGAGAACTTTAAAAGACCTCTCCGGGGAGACAAAAAAATTTATATCTTAAATGACGCTCATAAGATGAATGAGAATTCTGCCAATGCATTTTTAAAAGTGCTCGAAGAACCTGCTTTATCAAGTATTTTTGTGTTATTGACCCATAATTTAAATGGATTATTGCCTACCATCAAATCCCGGTGCCAGATATTGAAATTCACGCCTCCCTTCCAGGCTGAGATCAATACATTTCTTATAAAAAATGGTTATCCTGAAGATAAGGCCCGGTTGATTTCCCATCTGAGCCTGGGAGCCAATGATCCTTTTTTAGCAAAAAACCTGAATCAATATCTGCAGAAACGATCTGATGCCCTTTCGGTCATGGTCAAGTTGATCACCAAGCGGGAGGTTGAAGATGTACTGCTTGATCTTTACGGCCGCAGTCGCAATCGGGATCGGTTTTTACATTATTTCAATCAATTGATTCATTTGATTTCTTTGTTTTTACGAGATATAATGATACTTAAAATTAACCGGGAAAGTGAATGTATTATTAATATTGATTTAAAGGATATTCTGATGAATTTAGGTGAATATATTACCATAGACAGGGTTCTCTTCTTGATATACAGGATGGAATTATTGTTTCGGGATGTTCAGAGGAATTTGAATACCCGGGTTCTCATTTTGGAATTTATTCGATATTATACCCAGAAAGAGGTGGATGGTGTCTAGAGTTATAACTGTTCAGGTTGAAGCTAATAAAGACCTGTTGCATTTCAAATCAAAAGAGGAAAATATCAGACCCAATGACTATGTGATTATCAAATCGATTTGCGGAGAAGAGCTAGGTAGGGTCATTAAATTTTTTGGCGATATTTTTAATGAAATAAAAAATATTTCAGCTATTCCGGAAATTTTAAGGGTAGCCACTCAAAAAGATCTTGACAACTTTGAAAAGAAGAGAATGGATGAAAAAGAAGCCTATGATTTCTGTTTAAAAAAGATAAAAGAACGAGAAATTCCCATAAAACTGATCCGGGTAACCTTCTTCACTTCAGAACGTAAGGCGATTTTCTATTTTTCTTCAGAGGGCAGAATTGATTTCAGAGATTTGGTCAAGGATTTAGCCAAGCGATTTAAAATGCGTATCGAAATGAGGCAGATTGGAATCAGAGACGAAGCCAAGATGATTGGAGGAATCGGAATATGTGGCAGACAATTATGTTGTAAGACATTCTTAAACAGTATTGAACCGATTACCCTTCAGATGGCCAAGAGACAAAACCTGAACATGAATCCGTTAAAAATCTCCGGTCAGTGTGGACGATTAATGTGTTGTCTGTCATATGAGGAAGATCACGGGGGAAGAATCTTTATCGAAGATCAGGATGAACTGGTAGGGTATAACGAGGAAGAAGATCTGGAAGAATCAGATCAGGAATGAAAATATTTTTTCATTATTGCCCTGAAAACAGAGATGAGAGGATCAAATTCAGTTTTTTTAGAAAGAAATTTTGCAGACTGTTTTTGGTTCTGTTTTTGGTTTTAACCGCATCCCCCCTGATCTCAGCATTCAAACCCGTTTATCCCAACTATAATTTTTCCTTTGGTACCAAGGCCTTTGCAATGGGAAATGCCTTTACTGCGGTGGCTGATGATTTGAGTACTGTTTTCTGGAACCCCGCCGGAATTGCTGATTTTCTCCACCCGCTGGTATTTTTAAATTATAGAATCAATTCGACATCATATGAATTTGAGATACAGGAATATAATTTCGCAGACTATTCCCAGAAATGTGAAGAGAATTTTTTTTCCAAATTAAAAAGTATTGATTTCCTGGCCATTTCAGTTCCGGCACTTTTTTGGAATGTGAAATGGAATTTCGCTCTGAGTTATTATCACTATATTCCATATAATTTACAGGGTTACCATAAAACCCAGCTAACCACAGCAGGTGATAGCACATACACAGAGAAAACAACCACTGAGTTTTCAGGTAGCAGCGGAATTGATATATTAGGATTTTCTCTAGCGGTTTATTTATCAGAATATTTTTCCATCGGATTTACCTTACAGCATTTTTTTAATTCCGGAACTATGGAATATGATTTTGTGTCAACCGATTTGAAATATAAAAAATCATATGTTGAAAAACTCCAGGGCCAGAATCTGATTTTTGGCTGCCTGCTTAAACTGGAGAAAAACCTTCAGATCGGTTTTGCCTATCACAGTGGAATTGAAGATGTGTTCACTTCTGAATCTCGGTATGAAAACCTTACAGATAATAAAATCATCCAGGAATCAAGCCGCAGTGAAATTGTTATTCCAGCCCAATTCTCATTTGGCTTGGCAGTTAAACCCCTTAAAAACTGGTTGATGGCCTATGATTTTTCAAAAATTCTCTGGTCCCGGGGAACGATTTCGAATTATTATGATCATGTGGGTGATTTGCCCTTTCCGGTCCGGGATGATTACGAACAGGATCAGCGAAATATTGTCAATCATCGCCTGGGTACGGAGATCAAGGTGGTTATGCCCAATACTGTTTTTTATATCCGGGGCGGACTTTTCTGGGAACAGCAGCTATTCATTGATGCCAATGATGAAGCGATATGGATCAGGGGTTTTTCCCTGGGTCTGGG
>DAOWKX010000117.1 GCA_030639705.1 Candidatus Aminicenantota bacterium | reverse complement strand
TCTGATTTGTTAAGAGAAACAAAAAAAATTTTTAATATTATTGAAAGAAATAATGTCACTTGGGTAATTGATCCCGTTGAACAGACACCCACACACATCATGTTCTGGGATGATAACAACTGGAAACTAAAAGCTCCCGATGGCAGGATTATGAGCCTGGGAAAGAATCCAAAGAAAGATTTGATAGAGAAATTATTAAGCGGGTATAAATCCAGGCCTCTCTTTTTCCTTAACCTACCCCCAACGGCTGAGCTTTATAAAAGAATCATTTCCGAATTCCATGATAAAAATTCTCTCGTGGAAATTAGTCAGTCAGTTGATAACTCCCATTATTTTTTTACCGGACACTATGATCGGGGAATTATTGAATATGCCCTGCTACTTCCCAATGTCACCCGGGATACAGCTAAGCATTTACCCCTGCCAACCAGGACAGACTGGATTCCAGTTAACGGTCAGGTGAGGATGCTCAATCAAGTGATGGCCAAACTAAAAAATTATGCCTTCCGGATTATGAAAATCAAAGCCTGGTTGGAACTTTCTTCACCCCCTGACAAATCCCGCTTTCCCTATCATTTGGCATTAAAAAATGCCTTAACCGAAGAGATCAAAACAGGTGGGATTACCTATCAGGGTGAGATTTATGGACTTATTCTGAAAACGGATGATACAAAAATCGGCCCTGATTTTGATTTTCATTATGTCTATGTGTTCTCAATTGATAAATTCGGAAAGCGTACACTCCTATTTCCAAATAGAATACACGGGACCATTGAGAATAAACTCCCGGCAAAATTCACAGATGAGGGAACATTACCGGAGCAAATACAATTAGGGAATAAAAAGCTGTTTCGAATAAGTGAAGATGTTTTTGGAATAGACACCTTTATCCTCTTGATCACCCAAAATCCCATACCGGACCCAGAGGTTCTTCAGATGGATGGCGTCAGGACCCGGGGGATAAATGCATACAATCACATGAGTGAAAGGTTAAATCCCCTGCAAAAACTTCTCAATTTTATGAGCTCTCCAAAAAGAGGAATATCTATCATTTCTCCCAATAATTGGTCAATTGAACGTTTGTCTATACTGAGTAAACCCAGAAAGAATTAAATTAACAATTGACTTTATTTTGCTTTTTTATTTATTTGAGTGAATGTTCTTTTGAATTAGCGCCTGTTTTGTAATATAATTGACCTATGTTATTAACCATTGATGTGGGGAATACCTGTTTCGGAGTTGCCGTATTTAAAGAGGATCAGATTGTATTTCGAAATAAACTGAATACGCCTGATCACATAACAGTTAGATTTTTAAAAAATCTTATGGATGACGAAATAATAACAAAGGTTGATTCTGTAATAGTTTCATCAGTTGTGCCTTTTATTGATCTTTCTCTGGGAAATGTAATTGAGAAGTTGTTAGGAAAAAAAGCTTTTTTTGTTGACCATAACACTGATACCAGGATCAAAATAGAGGTCGATTTTCCGGTGGAACTGGGGGCTGATCGTATTGCCAATGCAGTCGGTGGTACCTATTTTTCAAAACCACCACTCATTATTGTAGATTCGGGAACAGCTACTACTTTCGATATCATTAATAAAGAGTATGAATATATCGGAGGTTCTATCTTTCCAGGCATAGAGTTATCAATTAGAAGCCTGGCCAGTAATACCGCAAAACTGAATCGTATTTACTTTACCGAACCGGATTCAATCCTGGGCAAGAATACTGACAGTAATATCAGAGCAGGTATCTATTATAGCTGTATCGGGGGATTGGAATTTATGATCCGGGAGTATAAGAGAATAGTCGGTGAAAACGCTACCGTTATTGCCACCGGCGGTGTTAGTTTTTATTTCCATAATAAAATTAAAAATATTGATATTTATGAATCCAACCTGATCTACTTCGGTCTGAAATTGATTCATGACAGGCAAAACCATTAACCGTGATTACCAGGGCCAAATCTAAAATACGAAATCCGAAATCCGAAATGGAAGATTATGATTTCATTATCCGGATTATACAGTATCTGGATTATGAATTTGGGATTCGTTTCTTTATCACCTCCAGAGATTTTGATGTGTTGTATAAGTGGTGGGAGAGGAGAATTCCATTTTCTGTCATCATGGAATCCATATCAACGGTAGTCGAAGACTGGGCCAGAAAAGAAAAAAAGATTTATGGTTTTTCGAATTTTAGCTATCGGGTAAAGAAAAATTACCAGGGATTTCTCCAGTTAAATGTGGGGGATGAAAATAGAGATGAGAGTGATGAATATTTTGAAATCGAACAGTTTTTTCATCAGTATCCGATGGAACTGATTGATCTCAAAGAGGATTTTAAAAAAATATTTCACCGGTTGAAAAACGGAGAAATTATTGATATGGACAGGGTGTATCAGAAACTGGTGACCATATTTAAGACCGACAAAGATTTAAATCTCAGGACCCAATTTTTTATGAAGAGTATTGCTGAAAAATTACAGAAACCAGAGATAGAACAGAAGTATCGGTTAAATTATCT
>DAOWKX010000019.1 GCA_030639705.1 Candidatus Aminicenantota bacterium | reverse complement strand
TACAAAGGAGCACGCGGCCAATATCTGCAGTTCTTTGATGAGAAAGGACAGCTACTGGAATTGCACGAAAGTCCTTTCTGGAAACATGCCCGCAGGGCCGGCATCAGATGTGCGGATTTCTTAGCAGAGAAAAAAGCTACGGTTTTTGTGGCGGGTATGGTAGGAAATAAAATGAAGGGCTCTCTGGAGGGACAAGAAATCACTTTTATGGCATTTGAGGGAACGGTGAAGGAGGCTATCGCCTTCGTCTTACAAGAAAAAGATAAATAAAATTGTCAACATAAATTTTAGCTTCTTTATTGGTTAGTAGGCTAACTTTTTTTTAAAATTCAACCCCGAAGCGTTTTCGTAAAGCCAGGACAATGATCACGACCAGAATGAGATGATACACCAGCCAGTGGGTTCGAATGCCTAAAAAGGAAATACTTTTGGCCGGATATTGAATCATCACGGCTTCCACCTGGTCTGATTCAGCGAGTAAATTTTCTACCGGATAAATGAAATGTCCAATTGACGATTTTCTTAATTTTTTATTTGAAAGTGCCCCATGATATTTTCCAATCACCAGGTTTTTGCTTAGGATCCGGTCATTTACTTTTAGCTGAATATCGGTGATGCCGTTCTTTATTGTTTTCAATTTCCAGTTCACTTCCTGAATGAGTCGGGTGTGTTCTTCATCCTCATAGGCATTAATGAACACCGGGTTCAATACCGGTTTGAAATTGTCATTGTCTAACATTTTTATATCCAAGTCATAAACATTGGAATTAAACTTGGCTTTGACAACAAAAACCTCATCATTTTCATAAGCTCTCATCCCATAACGGATGTCCATCTGAACAAAAAATGGAAGCAGGAAGGGAAGAAGAATCAAAACAGGTCCGAAATTCAGTAAAAAATATTTAAAGGTGTAGAAGAGGCTTTTAAAAAAAGAAGCGGTGATGACTTTCCAGAAATCTTTATAGAGCCTTATGGCCAGAATGTTTGATTTTATTTTGTTTTTAGTATCCTTGATTTTTTTAGGTGATGACACCCACTTGAAAATAAGCAACACTATCAATGAAACCACAATGCTCAAAAATAACAATTCCCAAAAATCACCTAAAAATCCAAAAGGATACAGCAGGATATCAAAAATCCCGGTGATAAAATAGTTAATCGTCTGAATCATTTATGATATATAGCCCAGGCCACTTAACTTATCTGCCTGTTCTTCTTTATTATCATCGGATTTTATTTTATCATATTCCTTACCAATCAAATTTTCAACCAACTCTTCCACTGATGAGTATCCATGAAAAGCTAAAATTTCATCGACTTTTTGAGAGCTTTCTTTGCTAAGTTTTACTTTTTTTGCCATTGTTTCCTCCTAGATTAAAGATTTTCCCTTGACAGTGGGGACCTTTTCTATACCAAAATATTTCAGTATCGTGGGTGCAAGATCCTTAATATGGGGAAGCTTATTGTTAATCTTAAAACTGGAAATAAAACTGGCTGGGACCAGAGAAGGATCGACCAGATGATCCCCGGACCACCAGTCCATCCGGTCGGAAAGCATCTCCTCTGAAAATCCTCCCAGAGCCGCTCCATCACCGCAACGATATCCTCTATTGAATCCCACAATGATATCCGGTGCCCGGTCCAGAAAATCTTTGGAAAAATGATCCTCAGTGATATAGGCCTGAGCGATTACTTTTTCTCCGGATTTTGGATCACTGATCATTTCCAGTTTTGCTTTTAACTCTTCGAGCAGCTTTCTTCTCTCCGCCCGAGTCACAATCCCCTGGCCCTCTCTTCCCTTTTGATTCAAATAAAGACCATTCAGTCCCATAAAATAGGCCCTGGTATTGTTCCAATCCGCATATCCCAACAGATCCACTTCCTCAGAAATGTCATCAACCACCAGCTTTTGATATCCTTCATTATAAAGCCAGTTATTGATATTCACATTGCGCCGAAACGGATTGAAACCATGATCGGAAATGACCATGATGGAAACATCCCGGGGGCATCTTTTCAATACCTCACCCACAATCTTGTCATGCATTCTATAAAGTTCGTGGTGAATGTATCCGTATTTTTTGTGTTGGTCAGGTTTATAATAGGGGTGATCTTTGTCATTTAAAGCCCAGAACATGTGCTGGCCCTGATCAACTGCTGAAAAATAGAAGAAAAGGAAACCGCTCTTTTTCTGAAGAAATCTGTCGAACTCATATCGAAATATTTTCTTGCTTTCATTGAAAATCGATGAAGACTGGACAATAAAATTTTCCATCGAAAAAGTTCCCTGACTTAAAGCCTTGGTATCTGCCGGCAGGTTAATGGTATGAAAAAGACCACAATTCTGAACAAGTTCTTTGCTGTAGGATGAAGGTGTACTGATGGTTAAAGCCGGATTCCGGGGGCTGATCTGAACCGGAGTAACATACAACCTGAATGTCTCGCCCATTTCCATTAAATAAAATTTAACCATTCCTGTGACACTGCTCACATTTTTGATCAGGGGAAATTCAATTTCCACCCAATCGGAATACTCCTTTTCCCCGATTAAAATTTCTTTTCCCTGTATATCAATTCTGGCGGTTTTATGCTGATTATCCAAATATACCCGAAAGGGAATTTCTACTTTTTCCCCATCTTCCACCAGATCATTTTTGGGACCTTCGATAATTCCATTTTCCATAACATTGTCATCATTGATATAAGCATAATACAGATTGTTGGGAGAAATGTCCTTTTCCGATTCTTCTTCATCAGATGAAAACAGGGTATAAATCCCGTAGGTTCCTAAAATATCCGGTGTTCCCATACCGGAAATGGTGCGCTGTTTGCTTTCAGACGGTGGATAATTACAGGGAACCTTAAAGATGGTCGCATCAATATCCCTGTTCTCAAGATAATCCCAAAAAGCTTTCCCCTCTCTCTTAAGAACCACCTTACCGGACTTCAGGGGAATTCTGTATTTACCCAGTTTAACAATCCATTCCGAAGGAAAGGTTTCTGCCCAGGAGGGAAAAGGAAAATAGGTTTTGGGATCCCGATGCACCCAGTCAAAAATACCAAAAGTCCCGGGATCAGATCCGGTGATAAAACTGCTCCAGGCAACCGGACTGTGGGGAGGAATGGTGGTTCTCATCATGGTGAAGGTTCCCCTCTGGGCCAATCTTTTCATATTTGGCAATTGGCCCTGTTTCATTAACTGATAGGTTATCCTGGGATCCAGGCCATCAATTCCCAGCACAATCATCTTCTTATATCCGGTTCCCGTTGAGGCAAAATTCATAAACGGTGTGGCTGCCATCACCAAACCTGTATCCTTAATAAATTCTCTTCTTTTCATCTGCACACCTTTAAGTTTATTTTCTTAAAATGATAATAATTTTCCATTATTGAATCCCGAGATTCTTGCCTTCAATAAAAGGCTGGGGTTTGATTCCAAAAACAGAAAGAACAGTTGGGGAAATATCAATCAGAGATGGATCATTTTCACTGATTCTTTTATTGCTGAAAAAAATCCCCGGTACCTGCTTCCGGGTAAAGGCATGATCTCCACTCCACATTTTCAGATTATCGCTGAAGCATTCATTCCCCACATAATTGACCGTCGACTCCCAAGAAACCCGGTGCCCCACATTGTATCCCACCACGATATCCGGTGCATTGTCAACATAAGGTCCTTTATAAATTTCTTCTCGTTTATACACGGATTTAAAAACCCGGGTATTGGTTCTGTCATCAACAACCTTTAAAAGCTTTGCCTTGATTTCATTCTTTAACTGTTCTGCCTGCTCCCCGTTATTAACGATCCCATATTTTTCCCTTCCCTTCATATTCAGAAACAGGCCATTGAGCCCCTGGCCATATGCTTTTGATCTGGACCAGTCAACATCTGCATACCATTTTCCACTTTGCTTTTTTCCTTCTTTCAACACCAGATAGCCCTCTTTATGAAGCCAGGAATTCAGATGAAATCCTCGGTTAAAGGCATTAAAACCATGGTCTGAAACAATCATTAGTAAATCATTTTTATTTAACCGGTTTAACAATTTCTCCAGGAAATCATCCATTGCTTGGTAGGATTCATATATGGCATTGATGATATGGGTATCCTTTGAGGGCTTATCCGCCGGAGAACCCGAATCTTTCAGATACCTCCAGAACATATGTTGTATTCGGTCGGTAGATTCAAAAACCTGCACTAACAATCCCTGCTTGGTTTTTTTAAGGGTATTAAAAAAAATCTTTTCTCTCTCCTGCTGTGTATTGTATACCTGCTGTAGGAACGCCTCTTCAGATAATACCAGTTCATTGACTGCCCAGGTATCTTCTGCCTGTCCCAGGGTGGCAAACGCACCTAATAATTTCGATAGATAAACCGAAAAAATCTTGGGATGAGATACCGGCATGGACGGCTTCTCCGGATCAATATTTATTGGAGAGAGATATAATTTAATCGGATCCATATCCTCTAAAACCCATTGGGCAATCCCGGAAATTTTGATGAATCCCGCCCTGAACTCCAGCAGCATCCACTCTGACATTCTCTTTTTTTCAATCTGAACCGTTTCCTTTCCAATTTCGATCACCGCCGAATTATTATCTTTATTCAAACGGAGTTTAAATTCCAGTTTCAGAGGAGGATTCCCCTGAATAAATGGATTCGCCGGCCCCTTGATTGTTCCACGATACAGGTTCTCATCGACCGGCTTTAATTTTTCAAATATCCCCTCAGATATATCAAAATCCTTGCTCTCTCCATCTGAAAAAAAACTGAAACTTCCCTGTGATCCCCGTAGATCAGGAGTACTGAGCCCGGAGAGCATACATCCATAAAATTTTTCAGCCGGAAAAGTAAAAGGCACCCTTAGAACTGATGTGTATATTCCTCGACTGCTAACGGTTTTCCAGAAACTTCTACTTTTCCGTTTCCATTCTATCTTGGGCTTTGATACGGGAATGGTGAACTTGCCAATTTTCAAAACCCGCTTGGGCGGTAGTATATCTGAACTCGCCAGTTTGGGCATGTAGGTATTTCTGTCAGTGGTTAGGAAATCGAATATGTTATGTTTACCGGGATTCACTCCGGTGGAAAAGGTGG
>DAOWKX010000161.1 GCA_030639705.1 Candidatus Aminicenantota bacterium | reverse complement strand
TGTTTTTTAGAAAATCAATTTCCATTAACGATTTAACGATTTTAAAATTTGTACTGGATAAGGGAAATTTCTGCAGAGCTTCTAACTCCTTCCCGACAACATATTTTGCTTTATCTATATTCACTCTTGATAGAGATACCAGTTTGATTATCAGGGCATTCGATTCAATATTATTTGAATATTCATGGGAAATGTTCACATTGAGGTTGTTCATCCTATTGATCATTTTTTCCAGCTTTGAAATGCGGCTGTCAACCAAATAGTACCGGATAAATTCAAAATAGAGATGATCATAGCTCAATTTTGCCGGAGTCCTGAATCCATACAACACAAAATGATGGGGTAAATCCTTAATAAGCCAGTTCTTATAAATATATTTATCTCTGGGATCTGCGATGGTGTAATTCCGCTGATGCTTCACCGAGCCTGGCGAGGAATAGGAAAAATTTTTATTAATAAACTGCATGACCTGAGATGGATTGAAATGACCTGAAATAACCATGATAATATCGGCAAGATTCTTATATCGGTCATAAATATTCTTTATATGGGAGGGATTAAAGGCCCTTATTTTCTCCAATTCACCATATAAGGGGCTCTCATAAACAGTTCCTTCAAAAACCGTGGAACGCACCCATTCCTTTGCCCTGAAACTCGTATTGGATTTGGTTAACCTGTAAATTCTTTTATAAAGGTTGTTTTTCTGAATATTGACTTCTCGATCAGTGATTTGAAGCGATTTTATCCGTTCGTTTTCAAGCCACAGTGCATTATTCATCTTATCATCCGGAACCACTTGATAAAAAACGGAGTTATCATAATTAACCCTTCCGCTGCTGAATCCCCCGTATTTTTTTATAAACATGATACGATCATATGGGTCGAGATTCTCGGTACCCAAAAAAATCAAATATTGATAGAGGTAAGATGCACCTCTACTATCCGCGGAATTATCTCTGACACCGGTAAGATGGTAGGCCAAAACACAACCCGCTTCGATGTTTTCAATAGGAGATAAAATTACAGTCAATCCATTTGGTAGTTTAAAGACATTGGATTTGACAACGGCATTCAAAAAAAAGTTCTGAAAAAAGAGAAGCAGACATAAAAGAATACATTTTCTCACGCTTATATTGTAACGACACATCAAACCGAAGTCAATCCTTTTTACCTGAACCTTAAAAACTAACTTTTTAAGCTGATTTTGACCTTCCCATGTTTGGTAACGATATTGATTTTGGCATCAATGAGATTTGCGGTTATCATTTTGGTTTTTAATGAATTAATGATCTTTTCTTTATCAAATTTTTTTTGTGATTTATTTTTAGACATTTCACAATACTGATTGTAAAATTGCTCAAATGAATTTTCATCATTCAAACTTATCAATAAAACTTTCTGTTTTATTGACTGATCTGGTTGCTCTCCAAGATTGTTAGTTCTTTTCTTATGCAAGGGTACAATGCCAACTTCGATCTCATAGAGTCGTTTTAACCACATATTATTGTATAGGGTAAACTTGGAAGCAATATTTTGTATGAGGATTGTGAGTTTCGCTGATTTATGTTCAGAAGATAAGATATTACGAATCTGCTTTTCGATATCTCCGCGCTCTTTTTCAGGCGGTATATTCAGCTCGCCCGAAAAAAACAGATTAAATTTAATTTTTAAATCCTCTATTCTCCTGTCCAGACTTACTATCAATTGCTCCAGACCGGATCCTTTTGGATTATCCACTTTTCTCTTTATTATTTAACAGAAATATATTTTTCTATAATGGGTTCCAATCTCTTTTTTGTTTCCTGCGGCATTTTCTCCGGATCGGTTATGAAGGCATTTTCCAACGAACAGGAACACTGGCATTCTCCGGCCGCTACCTCAAATCGTTTTACCAAGAAGGCAATTAATTTATCGGCATTTCCGGCATTTTTCTCCAAATTATCAATAACCAGTTCAACAGACACAGACTCGGTATCCTGATGCCAGCAATCATAATCAGTAACAAAGGAGAGAGGTAAAAAACACATTTCAAGTTCTCTGGCGAGTTTGGACTCGATGGCCTGGGTCATCCCGACAACTGAGAATCCCAGTTTCCGGAACAGATCGGATTCAGCTTTGGAAGAAAATTGGGGACCTTCAATGTTTAAATATGTTCCACCTTTATGAACAGCCAATCCCATTTCCCTGGCGGTTTCAAAGGCGATCTGGGTCAGCTGTGGACAGGTGGGTTCAGCCATGGACACATGGGCAACAATCCCATCTCCAAAAAAAGTACGACCTCTTTTGTGAGTAAAATCCACAAATTGATCGGGAATCACCAGACTGGTGGGTTCCAGTTCTTCTTTCAGGGATCCGACCGCAGTCACCGAAACTAATTTTTTAACCTTCAATAACTTCATGGCCATAAGGTTGGCCCGGTAGTTGACCTCCGAAGGACTGAATCGATGACCTATACCATGTCTGGATAAAAAAGCAATCCCCTGACCATTGATCTCCCCAACCAATATTTTCTCAGATGGAAATCCAAAGGGGGTTTTAAGCTCCACATACTGTGACTGTGACAGGGCCTTCATATTGTAAAACCCACTTCCGCCAATAACACCAATTTCTACGCTTCGCAACCGTTTCTCCATTCAATTCTATTTAATTTTTGCATTTTAATCTATATTATTAATGGATTTCACCGTTAAAGTCAACCTGGGTTGTGACTCCTGCCTTCAATTCAAGAATAATGTTTGGGAAAAGCGATTCACCTCAATCAACTTACTAGAAACGGTTCATGTGGCTGGAATTATTCCCGGGGCTCAATGTCTGAATTTTTTAAAACGATATCTCCATATCTGTTGGTAATTGTTATTTTTGGGCTTCCCTCTTCACTAGTATAAATTTGCTTATACTTTCCACTCAATATATTCAACACCAGGGAAGTATTATTTATTATTTTCCCGTAGGTTAAATTGATATTAAAAAGGGGTTTTATGGAATCCGAATAAACCATGGTAATATTTGAATATTTATTCCTGATATTAATCCGCTTTTTAATATCAAAAAAACTGAAGTTTAAATCTCCATTGGCAATTGAAACATCCACTTCCTCTGCCCATAAATTTTCAACCTTCACATCATTATAACTGTTTTTGATTAACAGATATCCAGAATCAATATTCAGTAATTTGATTTTACAGTGTCTTCCATTCAGGCTGATATTCCCTTTAATATCCCGCAAATCAATGCTATTGTGAGAATTAAGTACAACAATGTCATCCTTTATACCCAAGAGCTGAATTCTCGAATGCCTTCCTTTGATACGAACACTGCGGGCATCAAGAATCTTCACCTTTGAGTATCTGGTCTCTATTTCAACTTTCCCCTCGATGGAATCAAGAATGACTCTACCATACCCATGAAGAATGTTGAGGTTTGAGATTATATCGTTTGCATTCAGGTCACCATATTTCTCATCCACATAAATCTCTCGACCGGTATCCTTGATTACAATATCACCGTACCGGTTAATCAGTTTCAATCCAACCTCCTGAGGCACAGAAACATTAAAAATAATTCTTGCCCGGGTGTAGGGAAATTTTCCCACAGAATCAACATTAACCGTTAAAACATCATCAATAGCCTTTAAGCGGATTTCAATTTCTTCCTGAATGTCCGCGGCTTTTTGCCTTTTTTTGTGAAATATTCTCTTGACGGAATTGATCACCACGAATTCATCTGATGACTTGTTAACATTTATTTCACCAGCCACATTATGAATCTCAAGAGTTTTTATTTTTTCAAATCGGTACTCCTTTGCGAGGAAATCCTGAGGATTGTCCTGGTCAAGCAATGACCGGGAATCGATTGAACATGCTTCGAAGAATTCTTTTTCGCCGGATTCATAAACATGATACAGTAACCCGAACAGGATTAAAACAACAACCAGAAATATTTCTTTCCGTTTCATTTTCTTTTCATTACATAAACAATAATATTTTTAACACCGATATAAATTAATATCACCGGCCAGAATTTTGCAATAAATTCCCATACATCAATATCTCCCCATCCCAGATTTTTAATTAAAAATAGAAGCCCAATCAATAATATTAAAAATCCCCAGAACAGCGATTCACTCTTTTGTTTACTCATTTTCTTCCTCCTTCTTTTTGAGATTGAAATAGTTTAAGATAAACTTCAATCCAAAGCCCACCAGTACTAACGGCCACAGCTTTATGACCTGTCTCAAGGTGAGAACATCAAAATTGATCAAAAGGAAAATAATTCCCATTATCAAAACCGCAATAGAACCGGACAGAGACATTTCCTCTCTGGATTTTAACTTGGCATCATCATTTGATTTAATACTTACAGCCCTGGCATCATTAAAACTTTCTATGACCTGAAATATATAAAATCCTGCAATCAGAAACCCGAACACAATAATTTCCATTACTCTTGAGCCATATTCGCTGGAATGAACCTCCAAAACGACAAGCAGGGCAAAAATGATCATATAGGCAACTCCCTTAAAAACATTACCCACATAAAAAAATCCGGCTCCCGGGAAAATAGCAGAAATGATAGCTGCCAGTACCGGGCTTTTTTTATTTCTTCCCACATCTTGTTTTTCAACCATTTTTTCCTCCTTTTTTGTTTGAACTTTTTTTCTGATTAAGCTTTTCCATATCCGAATCCTTCTTGAAAAAACCAAACAGAACATTTTTATTCGATACTTTAAATTCTTCAATAAATGCCTTGGTTTCCACGACAAATTTTTCGACTCTGGCCAAAGCAATATGGAGAGATTTGTTGGCAGCAGGATAGATATTGGTAAAATAAAAAAGGTTCAAAAACAAGACCAGAGTGCCAACCCCAGCCGCCACCCACTTTGAGTAACCATATTTTATTTCTTTCTCTTCAGTGAATTCAAAAATATTATATAGCTTGTTTTTCAGGAAAAACGGAATTTCTTCCTGGAGTTCTGGATAAAGATAAATCATATTCTCAATGTTTTCTTTCAGCTGTTGACAATTCTTGCACTGCTTCAAATGAGACGAAATCTCTTTTCTTTCTTGTTCAGTAACATCGTTTTCAATATACTTTGAAATGAAACTTTCTACTTTTTTACACTCCATATGAATCCCCTTCCTTCAAAATTGTCTTTGCCAGCTTAATCCTGGCTCTGTTGATTCTGGATTTTATGGTTCCCAGCGGAAGATTCAAGTTATCTGCAATGTCCTGGTATGAAAATTCCTGAATATCTCTCATAATCAAAAGCAATCTTAAATCCGGATCCAGTATAGAAATTTTCTGTCTCAGAGTCACAGCATCATAATTTTTTATGGCTATGTCTTCTGGAGTGGTATCCTGTTTGATTAAATTATCATCCAGCTCCACTCTCTTTACCCCCTTTTTATATTTACGCCAGTAATCAATACAGTAATTTTTTGAAATCGTAAGCAACCAGGAGTTAAAATTTTTTTCCTCCCTGAATTTATCCATATTATTAAAAATTTTAAGAAAAATGTCCTGGGTGACATCTTCTGCATCCTCCCGGTTGCCAAAAAAATTCAATGCCAAATTGTAGATGGTTTTTGAATACCGGTCAACGATCATGTTCCATGCCTCATCATCACCATTTTTACACCTTTGAACAATCGCAATAATGTTCATGTTCATGTTTTTTAACGTATCTTTTTCACTAAAAGTTCCCGATTTTTGATTTTGCCGGGGGATTTGAGGCTATTTTGTGAAACTGTTTTCCCAACCATAATCAGTCTTTACATATTTTTTCGCTCAATGTATTTTTGCATGATCTGCTGATAACGGGGGAGGTTCTTTAACCGGTCCCAGCGCGGGTCAAGGGACAGCCAGCCTGGCGACATATAACTGGGGATGGACAGGAGGTATTCGATCTTATCCAGAGCTGCTTCATATTCCCCAAGGATTGTGTAGGTCAAGGCAAGCTCAATGACATAGGGAGTCCCGTAAACCGCATCTTTTGAAATGGGTAATATTTGGGTGGCTCGTTTGCCTTCATAGATGGCCTGCTCTTTTTCACCCAGGGAAGCCAGGGTAATACCCAGGGAACTGTGCAGCCGAGGATCATTTGGAGATTTTTTGATCTCGGCTTCAAGAATTTTTTTAGCTTCCTTATAGTATTGCCGTGCTTTCTGCGGTTTTTTCAGAAATTCATACAGATAGGCATAGGCCAGGGATCTGGGAATTTTGCATGTTTTTATGTTTATCCACTCTTTATCACTGGCTGTCAGGCGGTCTATAGCCTGCTGAAATTTCCTTTCCCCGATTTCCTGCCACAACCAGACATGGGGTATCCAGGCATGGGGGGTTGGTGCTTTTTCGATTGCCATGCGGGATTCTTTGACCGCGCCCTTCCAATTCCAAAAGTTTAAAACCTTGTAGAGATAGGGCCATACGCTATCGGGTGCCAGAGCACTGGCCTGATCGGCGATTTTAATGGCTTCCGGATATTGCCGGGTGAACCAGTGGCCCAGGGCCATCTTAGTGAGTATTGATGCGGACAGAGGATTCAGTTCATGGGCCTTTTTCATGATTTTAATAATATCCTGAAATCGTCCCTGAACCTCATAGATGCTTGCCTTGGCATACATGATACCGGTGTTATTGGGAAGTCCTTTCTGGGCAATTTCCAGTTCTTTTAATGCCTTATGGGTATCCCTGGAGATCCACAGGTGATAATAACTGAGGGAGAGATGGACCTTGGGGGATTCGGGATTTAATTCCATGGCCCGCTCTGCCGCTCTACGGGCCTCTTCCTGCCGTAACGGGGAGAGATCTAGGTTGAAAAAAACCAGCCGGGCATGGGCCCGCGAGAGTTCAGCCCAGGCCAGGGCAAATTCAGGGTCCAGTTCAACTGCTTTTTCATAATTTTTAATGACTTCGGGCCACATTTTTTGGGTAAAGTGGGGCTGGCTGGCCAGGTACCTTCCTCTGAGAAAGGCATGGTAGGCATCCATATTTTTGGTAAGAGGAGCCTCCACAATTTTACGTTCGGTTTCCCCCAGGGTAATATTCAGTTCCCCTACCACATTCTGGGCAATATCGGTCTGCACCTGAAAGATATCATCTATCACCCGGTCATAGGTATCGGCCCATATATGGGTATCATCATCCACGCTGATCAGATGGGAAGAGATGCGAACTTTTTCCGTTCCGGTTGAGGAGCGGGCCCAGCGTACCGTGCCTTTAAGGATATATTGAACCCTAAGCTCCTGACCGATCTCTTTTATGGTTTTGTTGGTATTGGCATACTTCATGGCACTTGACCGGGAGATCACCCCCAGGTTTCTGACCATGGCCAGGCGAGTGGTAATCTCTTCATGCATCCCATCGGTAAAATATTCATCTTCTGGGTGACCCAGGTTTTCAAAGGGCAACACCACCAGCATTTTTCGGCTGGGCTCTGATGTGGTCTTTTTAGATAATATCCCAAGGATGATAACCAAGGCAACCACAGTCAGAATTACTCCCGAAATAACAAAAATTTGTTTTCTGGGAATTTTTTTTTGAGTTGGCAATGGCACTTTCTTTTTATCCAATTTTTCCTGCAAACATTGCAGCTCTGACACCAATTCATCCATATGCTGGTAACGGTGATGGAAATTTTTTGTAAGGGATTTGTTCAAGATGTGTTCCAATTCCGGTAAAACACCGGTTCTTAGACCTGTAACCGGTTCAGGTTCTTCATTCATAATGGCATACATAATCGATTGTTCATATTCTCCTTTAAAGGGGAGTTGACCGGTTATCATCTCATAAAGTAGCACTCCCAGGGACCAGATATCTGAACGGCTATCTACCTTTTCCCCTGAGGCCTGTTCGGGTGACATGTAGGCCACCGTACCTAATGTTGTGCCCTCTTTGGTCAGTTTGGTCACACCTTTCAATTTAGCCAGGCCAAAATCCAATATTTTCACAACTCCCTCGCCGGTAATGATAATATTATTTGATTTTATATCCCGATGCACAATATCTTTTTGATGGGCTTTATTCAGACCTTCGGCTATTTGTATGGTTATATCAATGGCCCTGGCAATGGGCAAGGGGCCAGAAGCGATTTTATCTTTAAGGGTTTCACCCACATAATATCCCATGACAATATACATCTGGCCATCGTCGGTTTCATCTATTTCATAGATAGAACAAATATTGGGATGGTCCAGGGCGGCTGCGGCCTTGGCCTCATGGATAAAGCGTTTTTTCTCCTCATCATTAAAACTAAATTGCTGGGGGAGAAATTTTAAAGCCACCAAACGATCCAGTTTGATATCCATGGCTTTATAAACAATCCCCATTCCACCAGAGCCAATTTTTTCTAAAATATTATAATGAGATATGGTTTTTCCAATCATTTCTCGTCCTCCCTCTTAATATCTTTCTCATCACACCTTCTATATATAAATCTCAGTGTTGATCCCTGTCTGATAAATAATCATTTTAGCCCTTATCTATATAACAAAAACCCTTTTTTTTTTCAATTGGAATTTCAAATCGGAAAAGATAATCGAATTTTTATTCTTTTATCATTATTTTCTTGAATTTTTGGTTTAAATATAATATAAATGTATTAATCGGTTAAAAAGGAGATATTTTATGAAAATTGAAAAAAGAAAAAAAAACGGGGTGATGATTCTTGATTTAAAAGGGAAAATACTTATTGGAGACGCTATTTCCGAACTTCGGACAGCCATTAACAACCTGGTAGATGAAAATGAAACCAAGGTTTTGCTAAACTTTCAAGAGGTACCGTACCTGGATTCTACCGGACTGGGTGAAGTGGTTCGGTCATACACATCCATCAAAAAAATTAACGGAATGGTGAAGATAGTCAATCTCGCCAGCAAAGTGAAAGACCTGATGACCATAACCAAACTGATCACTGTATTTGAGGCCTTTGAAGATGAGGATCAGGCAATAGCAAGCTTTAATTAAAATCCAATTTTTCCATTATATTTTTTCTAAGTATATAATGAGAGAGATATTTTCGACCTGATAGCTCAAATCTTTTAAAACCTTGGATATTAAGAATAATTAATATTACTTTTCTCTCTTGATGACAATTAAGGTAATATCATCCATCTGGGGAGAATCGCCGGTATGCAGGCGAACCGCTTTTAGAATATTTTCCATGATCCTCTCAGCCGTATGACTCCGATTCTCATCAACCACTTGGATCAACCGTTTTTCACCAAATTCTTCTTCCCGGTCATTGAAGGCTTCAGTAATCCCATCTGAATAAAGTACAAAAATATCCCCCCGGGACAATGACATCTGTTCTTCTTGAAAAGAAAATGATTCCAGACAACCGAGAACAATCCCATCTGATTCCAGGCATTGTGGCTTTTTCCCCTCTGAAAAAAGAATTGGGTAATTATGACCGGCATTGGAATACTTCATTTGATGGGAACCACAATCCAAGATTCCAAAAAAAAGTGTGACAAATTTTTCCGGTCCGGTGTTTTGGTACATATGGGTATTGGAGTGTTCAAGACAATTACTGGAACTGGGGTTCAACAATGTCTGACTCCGTATAGTGGCTTGAAGATTGGCCATTAAAAGCGCAGCGGGCATTCCTTTTCCGGATACATCCCCCAGGCAAAAAGCCAACTGATCACCATTCATTAAAATAAAGTCAAAATAATCACCACCCACATCCTTGGCCGGTATGCTTCTCCCCACGATATCATAACCTTTAATAACAGGTGCTTTCTTGGGCAGCAGATTCATTTGAATCTCATAAGCCAGTCTCAATTCCTCCTGCATACGAATCAATGCTTGTTCCTCTTCCAAGAGACGGGCATTCTCAATTACCTGGGCGGATTGGGTAGCAATAATAGATAACAGCCGACTGGCTTCACTGGAAAATCCGTGATTGGATTGAGAGTTGAACAAAGCAATTAAACCAATCATCCGCCCTTTTTGCTTTAAGGGAACACACAACAATGATTGGATAAAAAAGGGTTCTTTTCCGCGCTTTAAAAACCGGTTGTCACTTTGAAAATCATTTATAATCAACGCATTTCGGTTTTTTAACATCCAGCCGGATAATTGAGAATCGAGTCGGTAAGGCAAATGGAGTGAAATGGTATCACCTCTACGGGCAACGGTTTGAAAGGGTTTATCCTCTGTTTTCTCATCCAGGAGCATGATGGCTCCCTGCTCAACATTCAGATGTTTCAGACATTTCTGAATAATCAAATCCAAAATTCGCTCCAATGACAGAGTTGAACTGATGGCAACGGCAATCTCATTCAACATGGAGAGTTCTTCAACAGCTCTGCGTAATAGTTTAATCTCCTCCAATAACTTCTGGATTTCTTTATCTCCCTGTTCAGGATTCATCTGTCATTCCCTTGGTTAAACATCTCCTTTACTCTAATTTGTTTATAGCATCCAGTTTTTTTAATGTCAACTAGTCTGATTGCACCATTAAAAAATAATTGGCTCAAGAAATCCTTTTATTGTGTTTTTTAAAAAATGGTATCTTTCTACCAGGTGAGTTATATCCTCCCAACATATGAATTTGCCATAAATCTTGACTTTTAACCTGAATAAAAGGAGCGAGAATCCGCTTCCCTGTTTTACCGATATTCAGTTCCAGTTGCCTTAATTCTTTGAGCATATGCATTGTTTCTTCTTCTGGAGTGGGCTTAAAACCAGCCTCATGCATTAGCAGAATCCCTTTGGCTTTCAATGCCAGTTCCACATAAATCTGCAAATAACATAACATGTCAGCTAAAATATCCCCAGAAACAGTTTTTTTTAAAGACAAAAGATACTTTCCAATTCTGGATTTTAATACAGTGCCGGACCGTATCATCTGTAATAATTCCACATCAGAGATGAACCCCACATCCAGCCATTTCTGGAGTGACCTTTCACTTCGCTCAAAAACAAAAATAATAATCACAGGCAGGGTAAATAAAATCAGAATAGTTGACAGCAGGGGATGAATGATAAAATGGTTGAAAACTGAATGAATAATAATGGCCATTCCTATTCCTGGCAAATAATGGAAAAACTTTTCATTTTTCTTTCGATCAATCAAATTCTTGGTGATTAATCCCACAAAGGCAGTGGATCCTCCATGCAATATTGCCGTTCCAAATCCCCTTATGATCCAGAGAAGCAAATTGGAGTCACTTAAAGCAAATAGATAATGGATATTTTCAAGCGCTGCAAACCCCGCGCCAATAGAAAAGCCAAAAATTGTCGCATCCACCATAAAACCCACTCTCTTCTTTTTAAGTAAGTAAACAAGGTAAACGGCTTTTAAAAATTCTTCAACAATCGGAGCCACATATCGACGGAAAATTTTTAGGTCAATGGTGAAGTGACTCAATAAAAATTTATTTAAAACCAAACATCCGCCTGCAACCAAACTCCCGATAAAAATTGCAAATAAAATGGATCGCAATTTTACCAGCTTATAGGAATCAAGAAAAAAAAGAATAATAAGAAACGCAAAAACAGGTAACAAACTGACAACAATTTTTACCAATAACAGCACGGTTAATAATACCGAGTTAAAGAATCTTTATAGAAATCATCCACTCATCAGAATTCTCTTGATCTGCTTGAAATGCCCGGGCATATCCCAGGGAGAGTGTAATCTGGTGATTGGATAATACCATAAAACGAATGTCCATCTGAACACCTATATCCAGCAATTCTCTCCGGAACTCGTCATTATCCATATTGGTAATCAGTCCGGTTGAAAACAGTGAAACACTCATCCAGCTCGCATAAAATGAAGAAAAACCCAGTCTTTTGAATAAAACAGGTGGTAATGTCCATTCCAACATCAGTTTACCATAATTTGTGCCCCCTATCTCATTTAAATCAACACCGGGAAAGCTGAAATATTTTCGGTAGCGGCTGAAATCCTGGTGATCCACCCAGTTGTTACCAAAACCGCCAAAGTAAAAATTGGCAAACGGTTCTTCTCTGTCTCCCCAGGCATAACCCATGGAACCCCTGAGCCAAATGGCTGAATGATGAATGGGCAGTTGAAATCCCAGATCAAGATTGGTATGAATACGGGGATAGAGCTGATTGTTTACATAATAACCAGTAAGATACGTTTCCCAAATAAACCCTTTTTCATAATCCACAGCACCCAGTGATGCCCTCAGATCTTTATAATTCAGATTAAAACTCACATAATAGAATTCATCATAGGTGGTCTCAATATTCTGAAATTCTGGCATCTGCTCCAAGCCGAAATAACCGGCCACCTTGAAGCCGAGGTCCAGATATTTTGGTTCGTCAAATATAAGGCTTTTTTTATAATGCAATTCAACAGAGTTTCCTTTTCGACTGGTTTTGGTGGGACCAAACAGATCATAAAAATCAGCCTTGTTATGAGAAGCACTGAATTGCCAGTTGGAAATTGTTAGATTGAGGCTGAGGTGTAACCGTTCACCCTGGGAAAGATCTGCCTCAGGCGTATAAGAAGCCGTAAAATTCAGGCTGTTTAAAGGAATAGAATCTGAAAGATTAAAGCGTAAACCATAGGCCAGATAATTTTTATATCCTTCCACCACCGGGTAAATAGATCTGAGCTTGAAATCTTTCAGGATTTTATATTTTCCTTTATAAATTATTCGAGGTTCCAGGTCTACTGATGAAGGGGCTTCTGCTTGCCACTCTTTTAAACCAGGATATTTTTCCAGTACAGTCTGACCCAGGAATTTAATGGCTTTTACGGTTTCAATAGGGGTATTTTCGATAATTACAGGAATAAAACCGGTCGAAGTATAACGGAAGGCCATAACCAATTCATCTGAAATCGGGACCGGTCTGAACAATCCGGTCTGACAGTTACTGATTATATGGATATCCTCTTTCTCAAGATCATAACGATAGATATTCGATACTCCGGAATAGTAGGAGGAACCGAAGAGGTATTTTCCGTCAGCTGAAAAAATAAAATTGGCCGGAGAAAAATTTCCGAAATCATACAGGGTCTCATAGGAGCCATCTCCTTTTAAGAGTTTTTCGACATCCATTTTTATCAATAATTGCTTGCCAGTTATACTGGTCAGGGCCCCGACAATTATTCTTCCTTCAGGTGAAATATCAATATCATAGAGATCCATCCCATAAGGCCAGGAAAACATTTGATTCCACTCCCGGTAGGGGTAGGGAATTCGCACCAGGGTGGAAATCCCCAGATAGTGACGAACACCCCAGAGAGATCGATCCGTGGGATTAAACGCCAGATCGCCCACCCGGCAATCTTTCATCAGCATGGTAGAACGCCCGCTTTTAATACTCACCTTTTTCAGGTCCCTCCAATAGCTGTTATCGGTCGTATAGAACAGAATACCGGATTCTGGATCATAGGCCAGAGAGGTGACAAAAAAGAGATCAGGACCCTTGATGTTTGAAATCTTTTTCATCTTGCCAGTATTGATATCCAGGGCTGTAATATGCGCCAGCTGACCTGGATAGTTAACACCAACATATATTTTCCCGGAATTTGAATCATAAAGTGCCCTGGAAATATACCCCATCCGTCTCCCAGTGATTTCTTTTTGCGATGTCAACGGTGACTCTCTGAGGCGGCTTAGATTCTGTTTCTGGAACTGCTTTTCCCATTGAATCCACTGTGACCAGGCAGTCTTCAAAGATAAACCAAACACTTTTTTAAACTGGCTGGAAAAGTAAGCTTTACTATCTGTAGACCTCGAAACCCATTGGATAACATTCTCCGGGCCATACTGGCGGGCCAGGTAACTAAAAAAACGGGTACCGTATAGATAAGCATTGACTCCCACCTGAAAATTTTTCTTTGTGGCGGCCGACTCCAGTTCCACCAGGCTATACAGATCAGCATCTTCGTGTATCATACTTCTGAAGGCCATTTCATCATATGATCCCAGTACACGTCCCATTCCGCCGGTCATCCAGGTTTCCATAAACACAGCTATACCTTCGTGATACCACCTTGGGGCAAAATCCCGGGGAGAGGTCAAATAACCGTATAATAAGGATAACGGATTATCTGATATCGGAGCCACTTTGCCAAAAAATAAAGAACGGAAAAACCTATCGGATTTAGAGGTCTGGTCACTGGCCAGAACATGGACCAATTCATGGTTCATCATCCAGTTCATCCGTTCATTTCCCAGTATGATTTCAAACACATAATTAAAGGGAGCAATGGAAATAAAAATACGATTATTCGGTACGGCAGCTGTACCGGCATTTCCAAAATCAGAAAAATCATGAAGCACAACTGTAATTTTCTCAGTGGGTTTGTAGTCAAAGGTTTCCATATGCTTGGACAGTGAATTCTCAAAACACCGGGCCACATGAGATACCAGGTATGAATGAGCTTCTCCGAAATAGATTAAACGCAGATTTTTTGTTTCTAGGGTATGAAAGCTGGAATAAAGAGGATTGATGACTATGAAAAAAAAACCAAATATTAAAATAAAAAAAATATTTATTTTTTTAATTTTCTCCTCCTCTTTGAAAAGCACAGTACCATTTTCTCCCCCGTTGGGGAGAAAATGGTACTGTATCGATTGACCGTTTTATTTGCTCAGTGCTTCTCCGGACAATGCTTTCTTAAAGTTTTCATGTCGGATGGCTTTTCGGAATTCACCTTGGGAGATTGCCCTTAGAAAGGGTTCGCTGAACAACGCTTTTCTCATCAGTTCACGTGACATTGCCTGTCTCATGGGCTCACTGAAAAAAGCCCTCCTGAGAGATTCTCTGGACATGGCTTTTCTCATAGCATCACTGAACAATGCATTCCTCAATACCTCACGGGATAATGCGTTTCTCATTGGTTCGCTAAAAAAGGCTCTGCGTAAAATCTCATTATCAATGGCATTTCTAAAGGGCTCATTGGATAATGCCTTCAGCAGGACTTCATTTTCAAAGGCTCGTTTCAAGCTGGCATCTCTGGCAATAGCTTTTGAAAAGGCTCCATCTCTGGAGATGGCTTTTCTCAGTATTTCCTGATCGGCAATGGAGTTCATAAATGCATTGTTTGAAAAAGCTTTTCTTAAAGGCTCTCCAAGCAGAGCTTTCTTCAGGGGTTGATCCAATAAAGCTTTACGTAATGCTTCATGATTTAATGCCCTCATAAAAGGTTCAGAAAACATGGCTTTTCTCATGGCCTGGTCACCCATTGCATTTCTGAAAGGCTCTCCAAACAGGATATTCCGCAAGGTTTCTTTTTCCAGTGCCCGTCGAAAGGGAGTGCTGGACAGAGCCCTCAGGAAGGTATCATTTCCTAAAGCTCTACGTAATGTCTCATCCCGTTCCATGGCACGCATCAGGCCCTCGTGTCCGAAGAATGCTCTTCTCAGGGCAACCTGATTGGTTAAAGCACGTCGAAACGTTTCACTGTTAAAGGCTTTGGCTAAAGGTTCGCTGAAAAATGCTTTTCTTAAAACATCATCGGCAAATGCCTTTTGAAAAGCCTCACCAAATAGGGCTTTCCTTAATGGTTGATCAACCATTGCCCTTCTCATGGGTTTACTGCACAATGCCTTTAACATCACCTCATTCTCCAGGGCTTTACGTAAAACCTGATCTTTTTCCATGGCTTTTTGCAATCCATCATGTCCAGATATAAACTTACGTAATGTATCCGGTGCTACCATTGCTTTTCGGAAATGTTCACCCTGAATGGCTCTTTTCATGGGTTCGCTGAATAAAGCCTTCCTCAAATTTTCTTTGGACAGGGCTTCTTTGAAAGGACCATAAAAAAAAGCTTTCCTGAAAGCACCATTATCCAGCGCCCGTCTGAGAGTTTCATGGGAGAATGCCCTCAGAAAGATATCATTCTCAAATGCCTTTCGTAGAGTTTCGTCTTTGGCCATGGCCTTCTGCAAACTTTCATGCAGGGCAATTGCCTTCCGGAATGCTTCCCGATCGGACATGGCCCGGCGAAGGGGCTCTTCAGATAAAGCCTTTCGAACCGGTTCACTGAAAATGGCTTTACGCAGAACCTCATCGGATATGGCCCGGCGACAGGGCTCGCTAAACAACGCCTTTCTCAACAGATCATGGGACAGCACCTTCAACAGCGCATCATGGGTCAGGGCCTTACGAAGGGGTTCTTCATACAATACTTTTCTGACAGAATGACTGGCCAGGGCTTTTAATAAAACCTCATGTTCAAAGGCACGTCTCAATGCCTCATCTTTGGCCATGGCCTTTTGCAGGGTTTCATTCCTGGAAATGGCCTTTCGCAGGGCTTCATGATCTCCCAGGGCACGCCGGAACGCCTCGCGGCCCAGTGCTGCTTTCAACGGTTCACAGAACAGGGCTTTTCTCAACACCTCATCGGCCAGTACCTGTCTGAAAGGTTCATGAAAAATGGCTTTACGGAATTCATCATGAGAAATGGCCAGACGAAAAGTGTCGCTGAATATGGCCTTACGCAACACCTCATCGGACATGGCTCGTTTAAAGGAATCATTTCCCATTGCACGGCGTAAGCTCTCATGAGATATGGCTCTGCGTAACGCCTCTCCAAAAAGGGCCTTTTTAACCGCTTCATTCTCCATCGCAGCCATAAACTCCTTGCTTTTAATCAAAGCCTGAATACGGTCATTTTGAAGCAAAGAGTGAATTTCTGAATCACTTAAAATGACATCCTCAGCGCTCAGTTGTTCAGCCTGATATCGCTCGGCTTTTTCCACACCTCCGATGGTTGCACTGGTTTCCTGTTCCTGGGGCCAGGGATAGAAAAATCCAAAGTAGCCAATTAAGATAATGGCAACGACTGCTCCTCCCAACAACCATTTTCTGGTACTTGATTTACTCATTTCTTCCTCCTTAATGCTTATTTTTAATTTATATTGAATCTCCTCCACCTTGCCTTGATAATACTTTTTCAATTCGTTTTTCAATCTCACTTCACAACCCTTTCAATTATATTGACGAGTGAATGAAAAAAATGGTGAGATAAAACTTAAGAATTCAACTCATTTTTTATTTTTTTCTTGATGAGTCGGGCCCTGGATTTAACCGTATTCACATTCATATTTAAAATCCGGCTGATTTCTTTATACTTCAGGCTTTCATAAAACCGTAAAAATGAGATCTCCCGATCAATGTCTTCCAGCACATTCAGGAAATTTTCAATTTTTTCAACCAGATCCTTTTCAAGGGTGATCTTCTCCGGAGTTCTGTGATCCAGAATTCTTTCGATCTCAATATCTCCAGCATGAAACATGTTTTCTTTTTTACTTTTCAAATAATCAATACAATGGTTTCTGGTAATTTGGTAAATCCAGGCCTTAAATGAATGTAAGGGATTAAAGGTATTCAGATTATTAAAAATCTTGATCATGACTTCCTGGAAAATATCATCAAACGAAGGATGATTAAAGGGGACTAGATTAGAGATATAAAATCCAATTTTTTGATGGTAATGATGCCATATGAACTTGAATAATTTAGCTTTTTCTTGTTCACCGAACGATGATTTGATAAAAACATAAAACCGTTCATACAGTTCCTGCATTTTTTCCTATGATGCCAATCATTTAGAAAAAGAAGCGGAAACTATGTTTTTCCCATCTTTTTTTTCCATTTAAATATCCAGACGGTAAAAACTATAATAATATGCAAAAAAATTGTCAAGTTTTTATATTAAATAAATGTTGAGCTTTTGATATAATAAAACCATAATATTTGTTATATGTCAGCTAAAAAAATTTTAACTCTGAAAAGCAGATTTGAAGAAATCAAAAAATTGAACCGCTTTTTAAAGGAATTTTTTAAATATCATTCTCTTGACACCCGGAACAAACTGGCCATCCAGCTATCTCTGGAAGAAATATTCAATAATATTGTCATGTATGGCTATCAAGGCGAAAAGCAACATGAAATCGTTTTTCATTTTGAAAATAAAAACAATGTGGTTACTATTTCCATTGAAGATGATGGCATATCGTTCAATCCTTTAACCAGGGCAGGCCCTGAAATAACCACCCCACTTCAGGATAGGCAAGTCGGTGGTCTGGGGATTCATCTGGTACGATCTCAAATGGATCATCTTTCATATCAAAGAAAGAACAATAAGAATATTTTAACCATTAAAAAAAATGTGAAATGAAAAAATAAAAAAGGGGGTAATATGCAGATAAGTGAAGAAAAAGTCGGATCAGTGCTGGTAATATCAGTGTCCGGAAGAGTGGAAATGTTCACCTCACCCCGCCTTAAAGAAACCATTTTATCCCATATTAATAAAGGAGAATATCATCTTCTTTTTGATCTCTCTGAACTTGATTATATCAGCAGCCCGGGTCTGGGGGTACTGCTCTATACCGCCAAGACCCTTCAGGATAAAAAAGGGAAGATGATTTTATGTTCTCTAAAAGCCCATATTCATGAAGTATTCAAAATCTGCGGTTTTGAAAAAGTACTCCCCATCTACAAAACCAGAGAAGAAGCATTAAAGGTATTTAAATAAATTATTAGTTACAAATCACCGTACTTGATTAGTCTCGTTTCATATATTTCCCTGGCTTTTTTTACAATTTCTTGAAACCGGGGATCATCTCTTAAATTGTCATAGTGGGGATTGTTGATTAAATAGAGATAGCCATAGTAGTGTTTATTTTTATTTTGATTTTCTTGAATGATGGACAGTGCCTCTTCCTTTAAATCCAGCAGGGCAAAACCTTCACTGGATTGATATTGCAGGGCCAGGGCTTTTTTTCTCTCTCCCTTGGCTGCGTACAGTATCATTTTCCACCTTTTAATATATCCGGATTCGGGATTCACTTTCTCCATTCTGGTTATCCACTCTTGGACCTGACTGTATTTTTTTATCCTGAGGTAGAGCTGGCAGAACAAAAGAATTAGTCGGGCCTGATCCGGATAAATTTCAATTGCTTTTTTTAAATAATACTCTGCTTTTTTATAATCGCCACCGGATATCAGAGATCTGATGGTGGTCAGATAGGGGTGCAGGAGCAGGGGATCAAGCTCCATGGCCCGGGCACAGTATTTGATGGCCCGGCTGTATAATCCCACTTTATAATAGAAAAAACCAATTGCATAGTTAAGCCGGGCTGAATTGGGGGCTCTGGCAATGGCTATTTTTGAATAATCATAAGCCTGGTCATATTGTTTTTTAAATATATAGACTGCGGCCATACTGCTATACCCTGCGGCCGATTCAGGCGCCAATTTTCTTAATTTTTCAGATAGCTTTATTGCCATATTAAAATCCGACTCGGTTCCTCTGAAACGAGAGTGGTTGATATAAATCCAGACCAGGCCGGAATAGGCGTCAATATAAGCGGGATCAATTTCCAATGCCGTCTCCAGCATCCGGACCGCTGTGGAATAATCCTCTTCGTTTAAAGTATGCAGGTATTTGTTGTTAAAAATGTGAATCCCTTTAAGATAATTCTCGTAGGCTTCCAGGTTCCGGGTTTGGCCTGCTTTAAATGTTTTAATGGTTTCCGGGGTCAGGGTTACCTCCAGGGCTTTGGCTATGGCTTTTGAGACCTCATCCTGCACCTCAAAAACACCCTCTAAATTCCGGTCATAATTGTTGGCCCACAGGTGGGCAT
>DAOWKX010000070.1 GCA_030639705.1 Candidatus Aminicenantota bacterium | reverse complement strand
GGGATCCTGATGATGATATAGGGATCCCTTTTTTTAACCTCACCGGAACAAGCCATATTCAATTTTTTGAAGGTCAAAGAAATCTTCTCTCCCTCCTGCAATCGTTCAAATTCACCAAGACTCAATTCCTCGCCCACGCTCAAGATAATCTTAAGAACCGCATCATTGCCAATCCTGGCAACCACCATATTTTCTTTAACCATTTTATCTTCCACGACAATATCAATCACTATTCCGCCAATCAACGAATGGATTTGCTTTTGAGAGATCCGGTTTTGTTTTGGAGAAATTTCTTCCTGAAATTCGCTGATTTTTCTCTTGGCCTGTTTTTCAGCCGCTTCACTGCGAACTTTCCAGTGTTCTCTATTATAGAGTATTTTTTTCCATTTTTTCAGAGAGTCCTCCAGGTCTTTCATCTCCTGTTCTAATTCTGAGGAGTCAAGTCGAATCAGTAATTGCCCCAGCTTAACCCGATCTCCTGGCTTTACCAAAACTTCAGAGATCGATCCGCTGATCAGTGATCTTACCTCCAATTCTTCTTCACAATCCATCTGTTTCTCAAAGGATTTGGATTTTTCCACCCTGGCAATAGGGTTCTTGCTTTCATGAAGGTCGGACTTATCCGGATCTTGTTTTTTAGTATTCTGGGCAAACAGGATTAATCCTGATAGGAAGAACAAACCAACAAAACATGATCTTTTCATTATATCCTCGCTTATCAAAATAGGTTGTCTGCGACTCGGGCGGCATTGGCCATCATTGTAAAAGTAAGATTCTTTGCCGGCAGAAAAGGAAAAGATGTTCCATCGACAAAGAAAAGATTTTTAAAATCCCTGCTCTGACAATCCGGGGTGAGTGTCAGGGGTTTAAAATCAATGGTCATGGGCAGTGTCCCTGAGTAGTGGACACTGGCCCCCATGGGACGGGGTTGGATCATCATTGGAGGGGCAACCGCTCCAAGTTTAAATAAAAACTTTATGACCCGCTTCGTGGCCCTATTAATAATTTTTTTCTCCTCGGCAACAGGCTGGTAATGGATTTTTAACCGGGTATCAATACCCTCAGGCTTCGCATCAGAAAGGGGTTCAATGGTGACGGTGTTATCCTTACGACGGGTATCACAAAAATTGATGTTAATCACACCCAGTCCTGAATGGAGATTCCGGGTTAAAAATGTTGAGGTTTTCAGGTCCAGTGGAATCTGCTGGGTTACCGGATGAACCAGAGCGGTTTTCAATGTTGTAATCTGTCCATGAACATATTGGTTTGTCAGTTCACATTCAAAACCCACAGCCAATTGATGATACACATAGCATTCCGGATCATACGATTTTCCCAACATTCTCAGGTTAATAAACGGAACAAGAACCTGACGGTTATCCATTAATCCGTCCAGTTTGATTATCTGGCCCGTCTGTTTATAAACGGAATCCAGGAAAATCTTTGAAGATGAGAGTGTTCCGGCTGCCAGGACAAGATGTTCAACCGGCCATTCATGTATCGAATTGTCTTCAAGATTATAGGCAACCAGGCGGGTAATCCGTTTCTCAGCATTGGACTTAAAATAATGAACAAAAATACCGGATTTATAAGAAAAATTGGGAAATCGCTTGCACTCCTCCAGTGTTAAGGAGGGGACATACAGACTATCACTGGGACATCCCCAGAGACAGCGACCGGAATAATCACAGGCTTTTCGTTCTCCTTTATCCTTACTGAGGGTAGCAATTCTGGATCGTCCCAGATAAAAACCCTGTTTGTTGATGGTTGATCTTTTTTTCTCATAATTTTTCAAAATGAGCCGGGAATTTTCATCCAGTTCAAGGGGGGGAAGAAGATGGTTGTGCCAGGGAAAATATTTTGTCAAATCATCTTTATGACCGATCAAACCGATTCGATCAGCCACTTCTTCATAGTAAGGCTTGATGGTTTTAAAATCAAAAGGGAAATCTTTCATATCACTATTATTGAACGGATAGCTTCCACCGGTCCAGGCCTCAGCCAATCCCCCTCTGGCAAAGGAAAAAAGAGGTTCAAATTGTTCAACTTCGGTTTGAAATCCGGGGGGATGTTTAAATAAATACATTTTGTTGGGAGGAAATTCATAAATCTCCTGGTCAAAATCAGGGGGGACAACACTTTCGTAATCTTTTCCTAAAAAATACTCAACCGGATCCTCGAGTTTAGATTTCAGGTCTATGAAGGTATATTCCGGATTCACACTGAGAGAACCGGAGTAGCCCACATCAAACATTTCAACCTGATGTCCTTTTTTCAAAACGGATAGTGCAAAATGGATACCGGAGGCACCGGAACCCACAATCGTTATTTTAGCCATTATTCATTCCCCACACTTTTTGATTTCAAGAGTATCTGGAACGGAAATAAAAAAAAGAAAGAAAAAAATAATGAAAAAGCAAAGCCCAATCCTCTTATAATAATCTGAAATCCGAGCCATGATTTTCCTTTTTCATCCGAACGATCAATGATCTGTGAATAGGGAGATGAGGTTTCCAGTATGGCCAGGAGATAAATCAGTTTTTTCTGAAGCAGTGACCGGGGGTAAAAAAAACGTGAATAAGAATCACAAAGCTTTGTTAACAATGTATTTTTTGATGCCTTTTTGACTAAAAAATTATCAAATTCATTTTTCGCACTCATGTCTACTCTTCTGTGGCAATCAGTATATTTATCCAGAATATAAGTATTGGCCTTCTTCCCCAACATATAGCTGCAAAAAATCCGGCACTCCTTTTCAAGATCCGATGGCCTCAAAACCAATTGTTGGGGCTGCATACTATCATTGATCATAGCCTCCATGTTTTTAAATCCGGCAGACAATTTCAGCTGGACCTCATTTTCTTTGGCTGTTCCATCATTTCGAAATGTAGCCAGCTGCCCCAGTGTAAATGGCAAAATCGAATAGAGCAGGGGCTCAACAACACTCAGCAAAAAAACAGTCATTCCCATGGGAAAGCGAATAAAGCGCGCTGTCTTTCCTTTTTTCATCCGGTGAATCATTTTCAGAAATTCCCGTATGCTGATGACCTGGGGTCCACCCAATTCAAGTGTCGTATTATTAAACACAGAATGCTCTAAAATATGGAGAATCACCCTGACAACATCCTCTGCGTGAACCGGTTGAATTTTTGTGTCTCCCCTACCAAAGATTGGAACAACGGGCAAACCGGCAAAAAGGGAGAAACCGGCAAAAACCGGTGATCCTCCCCCAAGAATAATGGTGGGTCTTAAAATGGTGTAATTAAGACCAGCCTGCCTGACATATTCTTCAGCCTCTTGTTTGGAATGGGCATAAAAATAGCGCTTCTTATTCTGAAAATTAACCGCAATCGTACTGATATATAATATATTTCTCACTCCGGCTTCCTGGCAGCCGGAAAGGAGTTTACGGGTTCCCTGCCCAATCACCTTACTATATTCTTTTCGGCTGGTTTTTCCGGTCACAGCCGCCAAATGGATCACCGTATCCACCTGCTTCAATATTGACGTATATGATGACGGTTGCAAAAGATCTCCCTGGATTATTTCAAGATTTGCCGGGTGTTTTTCATTCAGGCCGATTTTTTTAGGATCACGGTATAAACAATAAATGGATGGATATCCCGATCCCACCATTGCCCGTAATATCCTCCTTCCCAAAAATCCGCTGGCTCCGGTAATAAAAATGGAATTTTTCATTTCAATGATCCTTTTCGATACCCAATCATACGAAAAACTCCTTTGATATCCAGCCAGGCAGTACGCAAAATTTTCACCCTGGAATCTCTGTCTTCAATCCAGCGTACCGGCAGTTCCTTGACCTTATATTCTTCTTTATGGGCAATATATAAAAGCTCGGTATCAAAAAACCACTCGTCATCTTCTATGGTGGGAAACAAATCTGAAACTGCTTTTTTTGAAGCGGCTTTAAAACCACACTGGGCATCAGTGAAAGGAAAACCCAAAAAAAGTTTCAATACCCATATATACCCGCGGGAGACAATTTCCCTTTTGATACTCCTGTCAACAGCAGCTCCCTTAAACTGCCGTGAACCGATGGCAATATCATATCCGTCAATGATCGCCTGAATCATGGGAGGAAATGCACTTAAATCGGTTGAGAGGTCAATATCCATATAGGATAAAATATCAGCATCACTTCTGGTCCAGGCATATTTAACCATTCTGCCTCGTCCCTTCCGGGGAAGATGAAAAACCCGAACATCCTCAAACCGTTTTTCCAGACCGGTGGCAACAGCCAGGGTATTATCCGTCGATGCATTATCCCCAATGGTAATGAGCCAGTCGATATTCTGACAGTCTTTGATTAAAAAATTCCTTAACGAATGAACACTCTTTTCTAAAATATGC
>DAOWKX010000123.1 GCA_030639705.1 Candidatus Aminicenantota bacterium | reverse complement strand
GCCCATTTTCGATATTGGCGAGAAATGGGATTCGCAAGCCGTTCAAAGGGAAGCCGACACGCCTTCTTGATCTTGGGGAAATATCCAAATTTAGGTGGTGGATTTCGGAAAGATTCAACCATTTACATCTTACCTATCAGACTATTTGGCAGGATTCTGTTCTTTTTTTTTGAAATCAATCTTTTTTTCAACTCGAATTTTAATTGAATCACCCCATTTTTTATTAGCGCTCAATAAACGAAACTGTTCGATCGTTTTTATACTGATTCCATCCACTGAATCAATGAAATCTCCCTTCTTAAGCCCGAATTCCTCGCCAATGCTTTTCTTTTTGACCTGAGATATCTGGAATTTTTCTCCTACTTTTTTGCATTTTATTCCCAAATCGGGGAAATGGGAAAACCTGGATTCCGAGGCCGAGAAGACATAATCTCCGATTCCACGTGAAAATACAGCTACCTGAGTGAGCTGGTTGGCAAACATCTTTTTCATGGGATGGGGATCATCCTCGGAATTTGTGTCTTCGGAAGTCAGCGATACCGGAATGATCGTGGTTATTCTTACACTTTTTTGTGCTTTTTTATACCTGAAAGGAATTCCCAGCCCATAGGCCACATGGAAATTTCCAGCGATAATAATTCCCTTGTATCCCCTGAATTCATTCTTTTCAAGCATCTCTCTCATAGATTCTGCCATCACCACATCCCAGCATCTCTGGGCATTGTATATATTATCAAACCAGAAGGGAACCTGGGTCGCAAAGTTCCCGAAGATGGTCTCTATCAAATACCGGTGTTCCGCATTGGGAATATGGATGGTCGGAAACAGCTTTTTTTCCTCAACCGAAAGGCTATTAAATCCCTTTCTGGATACTTTTCGAAGAATCTTTCGAGATACATTTAAACCAATAGTCTGGATTCGGTATTTTTTAATGATATCCATCACAACTTTAGTATAGCCATAATTTAGCGCGGTCTTTTTATACCAGCCGGTTTTCTCTATCAATTCACCATCATTGATCTCTCCATTACGCCATTGTTCAAGAAATCGGTTGTCTTCTCTTTTGAAAAATTCAAAGCCCACAACTATTTTAGGATATCTTTGATACAGGGCCTCAATAAAATTTCTTTGAAATACATGACAATCATAGTTATCATGGAATTCACCAATCACAAAAACATCTGTATTTTTAAACGCTTCCACCAGATCCGAAATATCGATCACTTTTTGGGATCTGGTCTCATAAATCTGATCCCTTTCGATCTTTGCCAGCTCATATTTAAATTTCGATGATCCCAGCGGAAGGGTATCATTCTGAGACTCTGCAGCCCAACTGCACAAACTTATTATCAATGTTAAAGATATTAATACTTTTGCTTTGGCCATTTTTTCCTCCAGTTTATTTTATGAAAAATCATTTATTTTTCCTGAGCCCCGGGCTCAACATGAAGCGAAATAACCGTATCCGCCCCGAATTCACGCTTCAGCTCTTTTTCGACCTTATCGGTAATATCATGAGCATCTTTGATATTTAAGGTATAGTTAACATCGATATGGAAATCAATCACATAATTGTTACCGATTTTTCGGGTCTTAAGATTATGGGGATTCTTCACACCCGGTACCTGCCTGGCAATTTCGAGTATATCATTTTCAATTTTGTCTCCCAGTGAGGCTTCCAGGAGTTCATCCAGACTCTGTTTGATAATTGAAAATGATGCTTTAAAAATAAAAACACCAACAATAATGGCTGCAATCGGGTCAAGAACAATCCATGATCTTCCTAAAAATACAGCACCTCCTATTCCGATCATTACCCCGAGAGATGACAGGGCATCGGAACGATGGTTGATGGCATTGGCAATCAGAGACTGGCTGTTTAATCTTTTCCCGGAACGAATGGTAATAACATAGAGCCATTCTTTTACTACAACCGAAATAAATGCGGCTAAAAATGCAACCCAGGTGGGTCTTGATATTGATTCTTTCTTAAAAAAATGAATCACATTCGTTAATCCTGCCCAACAAATGCCGATTCCGGTTGCCAGCAGAATAATTCCCAGGATCAGAGATGAAAGGGTTTCAAATTTTCCATGACCATAGCGGTGGTTTTTATCAGCTGGTTTGTTGGCTAACTTCAAGCCAATTATGACAATAATGCCTGCGGCAAAATCAGCCAAAGAATGAACCGCATCAGCTATCACAGCGCTGCTTTTTCCGATAATACCACCGGCAAATTTAAGTATAATGAGCATTGTGTTGCCAACAATACCTGTTTTGGTAACCCGTATGGCTTTTTTCAACCGACTGTTGTTGAGCATTGCTAAAATTGTAAACCAAATAAAACAAAAGAACCAGTGGATTTATAAATTAAACAATCGGGGTTTTGATTTTTTCAACGATGAGAATACAGATAACGTTTTATTTTTAAAGTTGCTGTTTTTACAAAGGGTTCCTTTTGTTCAATAACCCTTGAAATTTTTGAAAAAGAAGACAATTGTGAATTTATGTCCTTTTTTAACCGATCGAGCATTTGAATAATAAACTCCCGCTTCTGTTTTTCGGTTTTACCCCGGGTATCACTGTCAATCAAATCATAGTCAGGATACACCCAGGCTTCCAGACGATTGTTGTTTTCAATGACCAGTGATTCCATCACATAAATGGCAGAATTGATTTTTTCTTCTATGGCTTCAGGATAAATATTCTCACCGTTTGACATTAAGATCATATTCTTGGATCGCCCGGTTATGTGAAGATTATTGAAATTATCAAAATAACCCAGGTCACCGGTTTTGAACCAGCCATCATCACTGAGTACTTCTCTGGTTAATTCAGGATTTTTATAATACCCTTTCATCACATTGGGCCCGCGAGCAAGGATATCTCCGATGCCGGTATCTTTATCAGCATTATCAATTTTTATTTCCACACCCGGTACGGGTTTTCCGGTTGAAGAAATTTTTATGGTCCTATCTCCGAAAGGACCTCCTGCTAATAACGGGGAGGTTTCGGTTAATCCGTATCCAACCAGATAGGGGAAACCGGAATTCCGGAAAAATGTTTCAGCTTTAATATTGAATAGAGCTCCGCCAATAGCCATCACAATCAGTTTTCCCCCGAAAAACTCGATTAGTTTATTATTTATTTTTTTATAAATTTTCTTTTTAATACCCGGTACCTTGGTTATTATTTTAATAAAGCTATTTCTCTCCAGTACCGGGAGGACTTTTTTTTTGTATATTTTTTCCAGAATCAAAGGCACAGCACAAATCGCCTGAGGTTTTTCAACCTTACAGGCTTTTTCCAATAATGAAGGAGTCGGGGATGCACCGAGATAGACAATCCGGGCACCGTTAAACAGCGGAAACAAAAATCCTGTGGTGAACTCAAGGGAATGCGAAAGGGTAATTACAGAAAGGAAAGTCCAATCCGGATTTATATCTATTAATTTATTCATGGTGATGGCATTTGATAAAAGGTTTTTATGAGTGAGCATGACTGCCTTTGAATGTCCTGAAGTACCGGATGTATAGATGATTGAAGCAAGATCATCTTCAGTGATTTCTTTTGTCTTTAATCCAATATGCTTTGGGATTTTCTTAATGAAATCAATGGCTAGATCCATGATATTGGAAAAGGGTTCAACATCCAGTGCCTGGTCATCGGTTTTAAAATCATCCAGAGTAATAATATGTTTTAATTTGGAATTACCTAGATCGCCTACTTTTTGCAGCTGTTTCTGGGTGGTAAAAAGTATTTTAGCTTCTGAATCTGATAGAATGTGCCTTATATCCGCTTCAGGAAAATCAGGTAATATGGGAACAGCAACCGCGCCGGCTCTTAAAATGGCAAAGTAACTTATCCCCCAATTCGGGGAATTTTCTCCTAAAATGGCTACCCTGTCTCCATATAAAATTCCTTTTTTTTCCAGTAGATCTGCAACCGTAATGACCTTCTCTAACATTTCTTTATAGGTGATCGGAATTTCATAAGCAAAACTTAAAGCCGGTCGATCTGAAAATTTTTTAACGGAATCTTCAAAAAATTCATTCAAAGTTTTGAGAATATGAGTGGTGTTGTCCATAATCAGGTTTATACACCATTACACTTCATTTTTCAAACCCAATTCTCTTGAAAAAGTGAAAGATTATTTCATTTTCCTTTTAAAATTTTGCCCACAAATTTTTCCAGTCGGGATGCTTAATTTGAATAAAAACATTTTTTTTCAAGTGATTTTTCACTTTTTACGTCTTCACACTTTACGAATTACTAATTACGCCTTACGCTTCACGTCTTAACCTTTGTCTTTACCTTCACCTTAACCTTTGCTATAATATCCCCTTGCGCCTGTAGCTCAGAGGATAGAGCGCGGGATTCCTAATCCCGGTGCCGCAGGTTCGATTCCTGCCAGGCGCAGTTCTTAGACTGGTAGTCTGGGGTCAGGTCTTGCATTGCAACAATATTACAACAATGTTATAATGAAAGACTTAATAATCATATAGAAGGTGTTCTGTATGGTTAAATAAAAGTGGTAAAATACCTTCAAATAGTTAATAAAGGAGGTGAGAAGGTATGGACCTATGTTGGTTCTGCGAAAAAAATCAGGGTGATCATGATTTCGAAGTAGTCATGTCTAGAAATTTGCTAGTAGAGAGTAGTATGGATTCCAAAAAATATGTCTACAGTGAGGAAATTGTTCCTATCCCACGTTGTAAGCAATGTGCTTCTTATCATCGTTTGAGATATAAAGTAAGACTCTATTCTCTTCTCTTGCCATTTGTCGTTCTAGGAGCCATTCTTGCCATTTTAACTAACATTAAACCTGGTATGGTGGAAAATAACATCATAATCAATATCATAATCGCCGTATTAACTCTTGTTTTATCATTTTTTACGGGAGAGATATATCGAAAAAAGAAATGGCCAGAAATGTTCAAAATAAAATATGCTTCAGGATATTCTTTAGCTGGTCATCAAAAGGTTGCAGCATTGATAAGGAACGAGTTCAGGCATGACCCGGGCAAGACAGAAAAATTGAATAAAAGAAAGTAATTATTGGACTGTCGATACATCCAATTGATCTGTAATTAGTCTGGGGTCAGGTCTTGCATTGCAACATTTAATATTAAAATAATAGGGACCCTTTTTTATTTTTACAATTCATCACTTTCGCACCCTTCAAATAATAAACTATTCCAATTAAATAGGAATCCTTAAAGATGTTAGGAACAATTGATTTCTTTATTCTTGATACCTGCCCCGGCTATTGAGGCATTTATTTCTACACTTCTACGCACCGAGTCCAATTTTTTTTTATCTTTGCAAACGTTCAATATTTTCCTTACATTTTAGGGAGTATTCCTGGCTGCTCTTTGCTTTTTCAGCATATTCAATTTTTTTCTGCTCACTCGGGGAAAGATCTTTAGCATCCCCTGTAACTTCCTTAACTTTGTCATAATATTGGGTCCATATCCCCCTTTTCAGCGCTACTGGGTCAACCACGGAGGTACTAAAGTATAAAATATATTTTAATTTTTTTCCTTTCCCGAACTTCTCTGATAGTTTCATAAGTATTGGTGTTGCTCTTTTGAACCACTTTTCCGCCTTCAAATAATTCTTTAAAGCTTTTTCCATATCTCCAGATGCTTCATGTTTTTTAGCTTTAACCAGGAAACTTTTTCCGTAGGCATAGTAACCCTCGCCAGTATGAAATCCCATAACACCACAATTTCTTTGTTTTGCCCCTTTCTCAATGAGAAAGGCAGCTATATCATCGTTGTCGTTTTTAAAAGCAATACACAGAGCTGTGTCCATCGCATCATTTCTCTTATTAATATCAACACCATTCTCTATTAACATTTTCACGATATCAATATCCCCCCCCAAATCCGCCACCATCAGAGTTGTCCATTTATAATCAGTCCTGCTATGAACATCTGCCCCATTTTTTATCAACAATTCTGCAATTTTCAAATGACCATACCGTGATGCATACATCAGAGCTGTCCATTTAGATGTGTCTTGTTTTTTTGCATCTGCCCCCTTTTCCATAAGTAATCTTGCGATATCCAAATGCCCCCCTGCAGATGCACACATAAGGGGAGTGATCACTTTTTTTAACCTCTTCAATAAAGCTTCTTTCTTGGTTGGATTAACTATAGCACCCTTCTCTATCAAAAGTTTTGTTATGTTTATGTGTCCCTCAAAGGCAGCATAATTCAAAGTTCTCCATCCATTTTTGTCTTTTGCATTAACATCAGCTCCGGCATTCAAGAGAACCGCCACTACCTCCTGCTGCCCCTTGCCAGCCGCCAACATCAATGGAGTAACATCTGATTTATCTCGGGCATCAATTCCTTTGTTATCTGCAATTAATTTTTTTGCTAATTCTACATCTCCCTTTTTTATGGCCTCATGCAACTCTAATGTGTCTTGGCCATAAGCTGTCCCCGCAAAAAAAAATAAAAATACCCCTAAAGCAATTAGCCATGTTGGTATTAATAATTTTGCTTTATTCATTTTCCACCACCTTTTTGTTAATCTGTCTAAAAATATTATATTATTAAATATTTTTATTTCAATAATAAATTAACATTTTTAAATTTTTATAATTTGTGCCAGATTTGTGCCAAAAAATTTTGAAATATTTTAACAAATTTTACAATTTAAAATCCCGAAAACGTTGTATAGGTTTGAATATTAAAGGGGTCAAATCTTTATTATTGACAAATTTGTTTCAATTCTTTTGAATAAGGTCTCCAATTCTTTATCCTTTTTCATCCGCTCAACCAACCTCTTCCTCCCAACACTGACCGTGCTGTAATCCAACCCAAGCAGTTCACCAATCTCTCTTCCCTTCAATCCAGCATATCGATATAAAACTTCCATCAATATCTGCCTCTTTGTACCTTTACTATTTTTCAATTCTTCAAATCCAATCCCTAATTCCTTGCCTACCACTTCTACTACCGCATCCACTGATTGGTACTTCTGAATCCACCTGATTGAGGGAATCTCTCTCTTTCCCTCTCTCAAATAACTCTTCTTTATCTTTTCTATAAACCCATCACTTCCTAAAAGATAGCCTCCTACAATTTGTTTGCCGATATCCATCTCCGATGACAGATCCTTTTGAATCCGTCGCCAGTAAGACTCTCTGCCCTTGGGATTATCACCTCCATATTCCTCAAGAATAATATCACAAGTTAAAAATGATTCTCTCTTTTTCGAATTCAAATACCCTATTAAACTGCTCCAGGGGTAATTCCGCAAATATCTGACCTTCTCTCTAAACAATTTGTTTCTTAATTTCTTTACCTTAACCGGATTCACATGTATATACCTGGATAGTATATTTAAATAACTCTCATTATCAACCAGAATGCTTTTGTACCTGCCCTGGTAAAGACTTCCTACCCTTTTGTATTTCTTATTAAAATAATAAGTGTAGGTAATATTAAAGCGGCGCATAAACTCACTCAGATTTGCACGGGGAGTCTCTACAAGAATATGGAAATGATTCGACATCAATACATAACCGTATATAATCACCCGATATGACTCAACCGTATCTCCCAAAAACTTCAAAAAGGTTTTGCGATCCTCATCTCCCTGAAAAATATCCCTCCTCTCTATTCCCCGGCAGGTCACATGATATAAAGCACCTTCATACTGAATTCTAAGCGGCCGTGCCATAGTTGTTATATATAATATAATTACTCAATTGTCAATAATAAAGATTTGACCCCTGTACCTGTACCTTTTAATAAAACTGATTACATCTTACCATGTCTTAATATTGAAATAAGTAGCCAGAATCCCATTATACCTCCTCCCAAAAATCCAATTATTCCAATAATAGGTATATTATTCCATTTGGGAGGAATTCCAGATAGAATAATAAGAGAGGAGCCAACAATTAAAGAAGCTAAAACAATTGCAAATGAAACGCGGTTACTGATTTGAGAATGAGTTTTGAGCATAGGTTCTAATCCTTTGTGCTCAAACTTTACATTAAGTTCTCCATGTTTTATCTGTGTTATCATTTCTCTTATTTCAGATGGGAAATCACGAAGCAAAATAGCAAATTCTATCAGGGATAAATGAATATCTTTTAGTAATTTAATAGGGTTCATACGCTCTTTTAATAACTTCTTAGCAAAAGGCTCTACGTGTTTTACAGCGTTAAAATCTGGGTCCAACTTTCTACCAACACCTTCAATTGTTATTAATGCTTTTGATAATAAATATATATCAGGTGGCATTTTTAGTTCATATTCAAGTATTAATTTGATTAATTTATTCAAACAATCACTCATATCCAGATCTTTTAAAGGTATGTAAGAATATTGTTCAATCAATTCTGATATCTGATATTCTAATTGATCAATTTTTTTAATTTTATCAGTGTATATAAACATCATAAGAGCTTTTGTTATTATCCTTGCATCCTTCTTTACAAATCCAACAATAATGCTGCTCAAATATTCTCTGTATTTAGGAGTGCAAATCCCCATCATACCAAAATCCAGGAAACATATAGTGTTATTATTCAGGATTAATATATTACCTGGATGAGGATCTGCATGAAAAAATCCATGTTCAAAGATTTGTTTAATAATAAGATCTGCGGATCTGCTTCCAATAATTTTAGGATCACTATCTGACTTTAATATTGCATCAATATCTGAAACCTTGATACCATCAATATACTCCATTGTAAGAATTTTTTTTGTGGAATAATCTCTATAAACTTTTGGTACATATATGGTCATATCATCCTGAAAATTTCGGCCAAAATGTTCAATATTTGTGGCTTCTATAGTGAAGTCTATCTCCTTTCTTATAGATTTCTCAAATTCTTTAATTACATTAATAGGGCTTAGTATATCCATTCCCTTGATATATTTTTCAATCAAAGTGGCAAAATGCAGCATTATTTCAAGATCAACCTCAATAATGTTTTCTATTCCTGGACGCTGTATTTTAACAGCAATTTCCTCTCCCTCTCCATCAATTAGTTCTGCTCTGTGCACTTGAGATACAGAAGCAGATGCAATTGGAGAAGTTTCAAATTTTATAAAAATCTCAGAAATTGGTTTAACAAGTTCCTCTTCAACTAGTTTTTGAGCATCTTCTCCTGAAAATTGAGGAACAGAATCCTGAAGCTTCTCAAGTTCAGTAATGAGTTCTTTTGGTAACAAATCAGGTCTATTGCTCATTATTTGACCAAACTTTATAAAAGTTGGCCCAAGTTCTTCTAATACTTTTCTGATTCGTTCCCAACGCGAAAGATACTCTGTTTTCTTATCAGTTTTCCATGGAACAAATTTCTTACCAAGATCAATATATTTGTATAAATTAGCTTTATTTACTAAGTCTCCAAAACCGTGTTTAATAAGAACTGTAATTATTTTCCTGTAACGTTTTATATGCCTATATGTTCGACTTATCAGGCCTATTTTACGGATCATTATTTTGTTTTTTTCTGTTTTTTAGTTGCGTTTTTCGAGCTTCTTTATCCTATCTTCAAGTTTCTTTAAATCATTTCGAGATGGAATATCGAATTTTTTCATACTATCTTTCACAAATTGTTTAACCTGTTTTTCTAGATTTTTTCTTGCTTCATCAGATTCTTTTAGCAAATCATCAACTAATTTTTTACCTTCTTCCTCTGAAAACTTCGCATCTTTTACAATTTTTTTTGCCAATTCTTCAACTTTATCCTTAGTCATAGAAGCAATTCCAATTCCTGTTAAAATTGTTTTTTTTAATAAATCCAACATAATATTTCTCCTCTTTTCAAATAACTTTATTACTTTAATGTAATAAAATCAAGTGTTTTTATTAATTTAATTAAAGCAATTAAAGGGGTCAAATTTTTACAGGCTGTTGCATTGCAACATTTAATATTAAAATAATAGGAACCATTTTTTGTTTTTACAATTCATCACTTTCGCACCCTTCAAATAATAAACTATCCCAATTAAATAGGAATCCTTAAAGATGTCAGGAACAATTGATTTCTTTATTCTTTACAGGCTGTTGCCTAAACCATAATATTAAACACCCCATTTTAAATTCTAATATACTTTTAAGTTTAAAATCCTGAGATTG